>JAPYQV010000021.1 GCA_029937205.1 Alphaproteobacteria bacterium | reverse complement strand
AACTAATGCTATATTATTACTATATTATTCATAATTATTATAAATTGCCTTTGCCTTAATTTTTCACTACAATATTAGGAGTACGTTTTAGTTAGTAGGGTTTTCTATGGTAAAGACGAATAATTCGCTGGTTTTGTTAGAATTGACTGCGAATATAGTTTCATCGCACGTCTCGAATAATGCTGTGACGCCAGATTCGTTACCCGAATTCATCAAAAGTGTTCATGCGTCGCTGTCCACGGTAACGGGCGATGCTCGGCATTCAAGAGACGCACCACTCCGTCCCGCAGTGCCCATCAAAAAATCTATTTCAAACGATTACATCGTCTGCCTGGAAGACGGGAAAAAGCTGAAAATGCTGCGCCGCCATTTGAAGCGGGCTTTTGGCATGACACCCGAACAATATAGATCTCGCTGGGGACTGCCCTCCGACTACCCCATGGTGGCACCGAGCTATGCCGCAAAGCGCAGCGAATTGGCCAAGAAAATGGGCCTTGGTACCAAGCCTAACCGAGAAGACTGATCGATCGTCTGGGGTCGGCGCCAACGGTGCTGTCTAAATCCTTGTATCTTTAATCACCGCACGCATAGACGTTACTCAACGCGCGCCTATAATGGCGCCTGAGCGCAATTTTGCAGGAACGATTGCAGGCTATGGCATCTGGCCCCGAATCCAGCGGGACGAATTTAGAACAGCGATGCGTTGAACTGGGTCTGAAAATGACCGGGCAACGTCGTGTGATCGCACGTGTCCTATCGGAGGCGGTGGATCACCCGAATGTGGAAATCGTACATCGCCGCGCCAATGCCATCGACAACAAAATTAGCCTTGCCACCGTATATCGGACGCTGCGCCTGTTCGAAGAAGTCGATATCCTGGAGCGCCACGATTTCGGCGATGGCCGGGCGCGCTATGAAAAAGCGGATCAAGATCATCATGACCATCTGATCGATGTCAAAAGTGGTAACGTGATTGAATTCCAGAATAGCGAAATTGAGACACTGCAATCTGCGGTAGCGAAGTGCCTCGGATACAAGCTGGTCGGCCACCGACTGGAACTTTATGCCGTCCCGCTCGACGATGACGGGTCGGAATCGGACGACTAATAGTATGGCCGGGCAAGATTTCATGGCCGGTATTACGGCGGGTAGCCTGTCGGTGCGTTTGGCAAACGGCGCGGTCGACATCGACGCCGCGCAATCCCTCAGATACCGCGTGTTTTATGAGGAAATGACATCACGCCCGAGCGATGAAATGGCCGCCAAAAAGCGCGATTTCGACCGCTTTGACGAATATTGCGACCATCTTTTGGTCATCGATCAGGATCGTCCCGCCGGCAGCGAGCAAGTTGTCGGGACCTATCGACTTCTGCGCCGCTCTGTCGCTGACCGCCATGGCGGCTTTTATTCTCCCTGGGAATACAATATCGACCGGATATTGGAACAGCCCGGCGAAATTCTTGAATTGGGCCGGTCCTGTGTCGAGGCGCCCTACCGCAACCGCGCATCCATGACGTTATTGTGGCGCGGCGTGGCGGCCTATGTCATGCACTATGAAGTTCCGGTCATGTTTGGCTGCGCCAGCTTCGAGGGTGTCGATCCGGCTGAGCATGCGTTGACATTGTCTTACCTCTATCACTTTCATCTCGCGCCGCCTGAATTGCGCCCGATCGCACAGCCCGAGCATTTCGTCAAAATGAACTGGCTGGACAAAGAAGAAATCAATAATCGTTCCGCAATACGCGCCGTACCGCCGTTAATAAAGGGTTATTTGCGGCTCAACGGATTTGTGGGCGACGGCGCGGTGATCGATCCGCAATGGAATAGCGTCGATGTCAGTATCGTCGTCAAGACCGACCTGGTGACTCGCAAATATAAGGACAAATTAACGTGACGGCATTCTTTACCGCGCTTCGCTTTGCCGGCTGGACGGCGGCGCTGTTGCCATTGCAAATAATTTTGGTCCGCTTCAACCTGCCGCTCGCCAAGCGTATCCCGATGATTTACCACCGCGGTGTGAGCCGAATTATTGCCTTTAAGATCGAGCGGCATGGCGAAATGTCACACACCCGGCCGACCCTCTTCATCTGCAACCATACGTCCTATCTCGACATTACCATGTACGGCGCTGTTCTGCCGGGCTCCTTCATCGCCAAAGTAGAAGTGCGCGGCTGGCCGCTGTTCGGCCTTTTGGCCCGCCTGCAACGAACGGTGTTTGTTGAGCGCCGCGCTGTTCGAACGGCGGAACATCGCGATGAAATGCAGCAGCGCCTGGAACAGGGCGACAATTTGATTCTTTTCCCGGAAGGTACGAGCAATGACGGCAACCGGGTGCTGCCGTTTAAAAGTGCCTTTTTTGGCGTCGCGGAAAAAGAAATCAACGGCGAGCCGCTCACCGTTCAGCCGGTATCGATCTGCTATACGCGTTTGGACGGCATCCCCGTCGGGCGCACCTATCGGCCGATTTTCGCCTGGTATGGCGATATGGAAATGGCCGGCCATCTGTGGAACGTGTTCAGCTTGGGGCAAACCACCGTCGCCATCGAATTCCACAAACCAGTCACCATGGCGGAATTCAAATCGCGCAAGGAAATGTCAGCCCATTGTCACCGGGTTATCTCTGAAGGCGTCTCGCGCGGCATCCACGGCTGCCTGGGAAAGCCGGCCAAACACGCCTGGTGGGCTTCCAAAACGGCCTGAACGAGCGCCTCTCTCAATTCCCACTGCTTGACAGCTTCAGAGCGGGTGCTAGATTCGCCGCTTGGAAATGCGACCATCCTGACAACATTGAGCCTGCCCCTGTTTCGGCGCCACTGGAGATGTGGCGCGGTACACAGCGGCGGGGAATTGTCGTGGCGAAAAAACTCTACGTAAAGACATTTGGCTGCCAGATGAACGTCTACGATTCCGCCCGCATGGCGGATGTCTTGGCGCCGCATGGCTATTCGTCCGCCGACAGTGCGGAAGGTGCCGATCTGGTGATTCTGAACACCTGCCATATTCGCGAAAAAGCGGCGGAAAAAGTGTATTCAGAATTGGGCCGGCTCAACATCCTCAAAGCGGCGCGCCGTGCCGAGGGGCGTCGCATGTATATCGCAGTGGGCGGCTGCGTCGGCCAGGCCGAGGGCAAAGAGATTCTGCGCCGTGCGCCGTTCGTTGATTTGGTCATGGGGCCGCAAAGCTATCACAGGCTGCCCGATCTGCTGCGCCGTGCCGAAGCGGGCGGGGTGGTCGATACCGAATTTCCGAGCGAGAGTAAATTTGACCATCTGCCGGAAGAGAGCGGCGCCACGGCGAGTGGCTCCAGGGTCAGCGCCTTTCTCACCATTCAGGAAGGCTGCGACCGCTTCTGCACCTTTTGCGTTGTGCCCTATACGCGCGGCGCCGAATTTTCCCGCCCGGTGGCGGATGTGGAAAATGAGGCGCGCCGGTTGGTTGCTTACGGCACGCGTGAAATCACCTTGCTCGGGCAAAACGTAAATGCCTATCACGGTGCGGGAGATACGGGTGAATTCTCGCTCGCACGTCTCATTCACCGCTTGGCCGAAATCGAAGGCTTGCAGCGCCTGCGCTACACCACCTCGCATCCGCGTGAT
This sequence comes from Alphaproteobacteria bacterium, assembly GCA_029937205.1. Classification (GTDB taxonomy): domain Bacteria; phylum Pseudomonadota; class Alphaproteobacteria; order UBA828; family UBA828; genus PTKB01. The sequence continues at coordinate 11,419 of JAPYQV010000021.1, read as the reverse complement.
CTCAGTGCCGATCTCATTTCCGCACACGGCGACGTGGCGGTGCTCATGCCGTTTCTTCACCTTCCGGTCCAATCGGGGTCGGATGTCGTTCTCAAGGCCATGAACCGACAGCACAGCGCCGATGATTACCGCCGCCTGATCGAAAAACTGCGCGCGGCGCGACCGGATATAGCGCTTTCCAGCGATTTCATCGTCGGTTTTCCCGGCGAAAGCGACGCCGCGTTCGAAGAGACGCTGACGCTGGCGCGGGAAATTGAATTCGCCCAGGCGTTTTCCTTCAAATACAGCCCGCGGCCAGGGACACCAGCGGCGGAAAATGAGGCGCAAATACCCGAAGCTGTTAAAAGTGCCCGCTTGGCCGCCTTGCAAGCCGTCCTTGGCGACTCGCAAGCGGCATTCAATGCCAACATGATCGGCCGAACGTTGCCGGTACTGTTCGAGCGCCCCGGGCGCCATGCCAATCAACTGCTCGGCCGCACCCCTTACGCACAATCGGTACACGCCGAACTGCCGGCGGAATATCGCGGCCACTGTGTGGATATCGTCATAACGGAAGCCCATACCAACAGCTTGGCCGGAGAGGTAGCGCCAGGTTCTCTGCCAGCGCCAACATCGGACGCGCCGATAAGCGCTGAATCGTTTGATGAAGGACAACCCGCTTGAGCCAGAATCCGGCGACCAAATCGGGCGCGCAAGGGGCGCAGGCGCATATGCGTTTCGACGATAATGGCCTGCTGGCAATGCTGTTTGGCGAACATGACCGTCACATAGCTCAGCTCGAACAGGGGCTTGGCGTGTTGGTCGCTTCGCGCGGAAACGAATTGGAGATTTCCGGCCCGTCCGACACTGTCGATGTGGCGAAAACAGTGCTCACTGAATTGTATGATCGATTGAAACGCGGCCAAACGGTCGATCCCAGCGAAGTCGACGCTGCCATTCGAATCGCCAGCGCGCGCGACCAGGATGGTAATTCCGCCCCCGCCATTCGCGTAGATCCCATTCAAACACGCAAGAGTCCAGTTGCGCCGCGCTCCCCCCGCCAAGCTGCCTATATTGAGGCAATGCGCGAACATGAACTGGTTTTTGGGCTCGGCCCGGCGGGCACTGGAAAGACCTATCTTGCCGTTGCCGTTGCGGTCTCCATGTTTCTGTCGGGCCAGGTGGATCGCATTATTTTATCCCGTCCGGCGGTCGAAGCCGGCGAGCGCCTTGGCTTTCTTCCGGGTGATATTAAGGACAAAATTGACCCCTATCTGCGCCCGCTCTACGACGCGCTAAACGACATGATGCCGACCGATACGGTGTTGAAACGGCTGGAATCCGGCGAGATTGAAATCGCCCCGCTCGCCTTCATGCGCGGCCGCACCCTGGCCAACGCCATCGTCATTCTCGACGAGGCGCAGAACACCACGCCGGTGCAAATGAAAATGTTCCTGACCCGTCTCGGCGAATACTCCCGCATGGTGGTCACGGGCGATTTGTCACAGATAGATTTACCCATCGGCGCACGCTCCGGTTTGGCCGAGGCGGTGGCCACTTTAGAGGGTATGAAAGGCGCTTCCTTCATTCGCTTTACCAATGATGATGTGGTGCGCAATCCGCTCGTCACACGCATCGTACGGGCCTATGAAAAACGCGAAAAGGAAACCGCGGCGGCAATCGCGGCAAAGCGTGAGAGCGGCAACAAATGACGGATCGCTCCGAGACCTTGTTTGAGCGCAGCCTTAAGGCCGAGCGTGAGCTGCTTTCCTCCTCGGCCATTAGCGCCCTGGCCGAAGAGCATTGGAACGTTCCGCGCCCGCTCCTGGATTGGCCGTTGCTGGTTCTGTTCGTCATCGCCATGACGGCCCTGTTCGCGCCGCTGGGCTTGTCGAACCTGCCAGTTCCACTGTTAAACAGTATTGCCGAAGACACCATCCGGGCCGATCGCAGCCTCGAGGTCGCGGACCCGGAAGAAACCGCGTTACGCCAGAGCCAAGCGAAATCTGGGGTGCAGCCGCAGTTTGAGTATGATTCAGAATTGCTGTTTGAACGGCGCAGCGGTGCCGTCACGGCGATTGAGAATGTATCGACGCGCAAGACGCAAACCGACATGGCGATCAACGAGCGCATCACTGCTTTCGAAACCGAGCTGGGTTTGCCGGTCAATGCCGGCATTTTCGAGCTGTTGGAAGGGCTGCCGAATATCGAGGATGCGGGCGCCGCCTTGGCATTCTTTCTCGCCCTGCCAGCTGAGCGCATGGTGATGGAGGATCGCGCCCTTCTACCCGAGCGCGGCGCCATCCAGCTGCTTCGCACCGGCACGCAAGAGCCCGCAACATTGTTTCACTTCGAAGCGCTTATCGACGTCGCTGGCGCCTGGCGCATGATGCGGGCAAAGGCGCGTGAGGCGCCCTACGGCTCGGCGCGAAGTTTGCGCACCTGGATACTGCAAACCGCGCTGGCGCTGACCGAGCCAAATGTGACGTATAGCGCCGCCGCCACCCAGAGCGCCGTCGAAAATGCGCTGGCCACCGTTGAGCCGGCGAGCATGCATATCGGGCGCGGCGAGGTCATCGTGCGCGAGGGCGACCGCGTGACGCAACGCGCACAGGCACGCCTGCTGGCCTTGAACGAAGTGCGCCAAGGCGGCCTTGGTTGGGTCGACAGTGTGGCGTTTGCCGTTTTTCTCGCCGGCCTGGTCGGACTGGGCGCGTTCTTTTTCCGCAGCGGCCGCCAACCGCTCCATTTCACCCGCAAGAACGGCTATATCACCATCGCCGCGATAACCCTGACAGGGTTGATCTGCGTCGGCGCGCTTTACGCCGGACGCGGCATCGCCGAAGGCATCGGCATAGATCTTCATGCGGCCGCCTTTTTGAGCCCGGTCGCGCTGTCGGCGGTGATCGTCTCCAATTTCGTCAACGCACGGGTTAGCCTGATGGTCGGCGTCGTGCTCTCACTCCTCGTCACCTATCACGCCGATGGCGACATCTGGCTCGCCGCCTATTATCTCATTGGTGTGCTGGTGGCCGGTATCGCCGCCCGGCGCTGCCGCCACCGCAAGGATTTGCTCAAAGTCGGCGCCGCCGTGGCCGTCGCCCAGGCGGTCGCGGTGCCTCTGGTGCTGATCTTGGGCGGCGGCACGGCGTATGCCGATATACCGCTTGTGGTCGTGTTTGCACTTGTCTCGGGCAGCTTGGTCGCGGCGTTTGCCATGGGCCTGCTGCCCCTGTTCGAATACGCCTTCGACGAAATTACCGACGTCCGTTTGATGGAACTCACCACCGGCGATCATCCGCTTCTGAAATCTCTCGCCTTACAATCGCCGGGCACCTACCACCATTCTGTGATGATCGCCAATCTCTCGGAAGCAGCGGCCGAAGCGATCGAGGCCAACGCGCTCAAATGCCGGGTCATGGCGCTCTATCACGATATCGGCAAATCGGTGCGTCCGGTTTACTTCGCCGAGAACCAGCGCGAGGGAAATATCCATGACGGCCTGCCGCCTGAGCTCTCCGCACGGATCATATTCTCGCACATCACCGAAGGCATCCATCTTGCCCGCAAACACCGCATGGGCCGGCCTGTCCTCGAAGCCGTGACCCAGCATCAGGGAACGACTCTGCTGCGTGTTTTTTATCATCGCGCCATGGAGAACGCTCGAACCACGGGACAACAGGTCAACGAGGCGGATTACCGATATCCCGGACCGAAGCCACGGACCCGCGAATCCGGAATTCTCATGCTCGGTGATTCCGTCGAGGCCGCAACGCGCGCCCTCGGCAACCCCAGCCCGGCGGAATTAAAAGAACGGGTCGGAAAAATTATCGCCGAGAAAATGGCGGATGGTCAGTTGTCCGACTGCGCGCTGACGATCGCCGACCTCACGCGCATTGAAGACGCCTTTACACGGGTCCTCATTTTGGGCGTCTATCACAGCCGTATCGAATACCCGGCCAGCAATGTGCTGCCCGGCGACAGGCAAACTCGCGACAGCAACAATGAAGACACCGATGGAGATCGCAATAACGATACCTCACAGGGCATGGCGGACCGCGCTTCCTGAAGCGCGCCGCGTGACACGGAAAGCAGCGGTGGCGGCCTTGGCGTTGACAACCAAACCGCAAGCCAATGAACTTGTCATCATGCTCGCCGATGACGCTTTGGTTCGCCGCTTGAACCTGAAATATCGCGGCGTTGATGAAGCCACCAATGTATTGGCCTTTCGTTACGCCGATTCCGAATTGCCTTCTGCGCAACCGACCGCTGAACCGTTGGGCGATGTGGTGGTGGCGTTGGAAACGGCGCACCACGAAGCAGAAACGGCGGGGCGAAGTTTGCAGGAACATTTAAGCCATCTCGTGATACATGGCGTGCTGCATCTTTTAGGCTATGATCATGGCAATGACTCTGACGCTGAGACAATGGAGAAACTAGAGATTCAGGCGCTGGCGGGTATGGGAATTACAAATCCCTACGTGCCGGCTGGCGTTGTAACAAAGTAATGAAGGAAAGCGACAAACCTCCATCTGGAAACGATGCGGCTTCGCCAAACGGAGACAGCCGCCCCGAACCCTCCATCGTCCGCTCCGTTAGCGCGTGGCTCTTGCGCGCATTTGCGCGTAACGGTGACACGACGTGGCAGGAATCCCTCGAAGAATTGATCGAGGAAGAAGAGGAAATCTCCGAGCAGATCACACCCGAAGAACGGGATCTGCTGATGAATTTACTGCGTTTTGGCCGCCTCAACGCAGAAGATGCCATGGTGCCGCGACCGGACATAATTGCCATCGACGAAAGTGCGGCACTGGACGATGTCGTCGCGGCAATCAAGAAAAGCGGCCATTCGCGCATGCCGGTATACCGCGATACGCTGGATGAAGTCGTCGGCATGGTGCATATCCGCGACGTCATGGCATATTGGGGCAGCGCGAATAAGTTTGATCTGCAGCAAATCAAGCGGCCGTTGCTGTTTGTTCCACAATCCATGCCGGTCATCGACTTGCTCGCCAAGATGCGGACCAGCCGACTGCATATGGCTGTCATTGTCGACGAGTATGGCGGCACCGACGGCCTGGTTACGATTGAAGACTTGGTCGAAGAGATCGTCGGCGAGATTGAGGATGAGCACGATGCCGCGCCGGCACCGACTTTCAGTGTATCGCCCGACGGCATTGTCGAGGCCGATGCACGCACCGAAATCGAGACACTTGAAAAGCATTTTAGCCTGGTTCTGCGCGACGGGGAGCTAGACGAAGACATCGAAACGGTGGGCGGCCTTGTCTCGCGCCTCGCCGGACGTGTGCCTCGCCGCCATGATCACCTAAACCATCCGGCCGGACTGACTTTCGAAATCATCGACGCCGACCCGAGGCGGGTCAAGCGGGTGCGCGTGAGCGCGACAACGCCACCGGACGAGCCTGGGCAGACGTGACCTCGCAGCGAACCGTTGGAGGGTTGTTGCGGGTCGGAGACAATTTCATGGCGGCGCAATCACGCCGTGCCGCGGCGCTGCGCGGGTGGCACCGGTCCCTTCTCGGCTTTGTCCTCGGCGCCGGCGCGGCTTGCGCCCTGCCGCCGGCCAACGCGCTGCCACTTCTGGTGCCGGCATTCGTCGGCCTGCTCTGGCTGATTTCGTCTTCAACGACGCTGTGGCGCGCCACCATCGTCGGGTGGTGGTTTGGCTTCGGTCATTTCTTGGCCGCTTGCTATTGGGTCGGCGCCGCCATGCTGACCGATTCCGACAAGTTTGCCTGGGTGGCGGTGCCCGCGATCCTTGCTTTGTGCGCCGCATTGGCGCTCTTCCCGGCTCTCGCCGCGCTTGCCGTCTTTGCCAGCCGCCGCGCTGGCCTGTCGCGCGTGCTTGTGTTCGCCGTCGCGTGGACCGCCACGGAATGGTTGCGCGGCCATGTGCTGGGCGGTTTTCCGATGAATTTGATCGGCACGTCGTGGAGTGTCTCGGAAGGCATGATTCAAGTGACCGCATTGACCGGCATTTATGGACTTAGTTTCTTTACGGTCCTCGCCGCGTCGGCGCCGGCGCTATTGGCGGAGCGCCGCGGCGATCAGGCAATTGCGGCCAATTGGCGGGCGCCCACCACGGCGATACTCATTCTTGCCGCAATTTGGATTGGCGGGACCGTGCGCCTTTCGCTGGTGCACCCTTCCGAGGTGCCTGGCGTCAAACTGTTGATCGTCCAGGCGAATATCCCGCAGACCTTAAAATGGCGCGCCGGATCTCGGCAAGCGGCGCTCGAAAAACACATGCGCATGACGCTGGCCGCCCTGCCAAACGGTGCCAGCCATGTTATTTGGCCCGAGACGGCCGTGCCCTATGACATCAGCAACGATACCGGCCTGGCCAAATGGCTCGCCCGCGCTGTACCGGATGGTGGCTTGCTGTTGACCGGTGCGCTGCGCCAAGGCAGCGGCGGCGACAGTGCCACGCCTCAATTGTGGAACAGTCTTCACGCCATCGATTCGAACGGAAACTTGGCGGCCACCTACGACAAGCATCATCTTGTGCCGTTTGGTGAATATATGCCGCTCCGGAGCCTCTTCCGTATCGCCAAACTGACACATGGAAGTTTTGACTTCTCCTCCGGACCGGGCGCTCAAACAGTGCATGTTCCGGGCCTGCCCCCGTTGAGCCCGTTAATCTGTTATGAAGTGATTTTTCCCGGCCAAGTGACGTCTAATGAAATACGGCCCGCTTGGCTGCTCAATATTACCAATGATGGATGGTTCGGAAATACCGCCGGTCCTTACCAACATTTGCAGGCCGCCCGTCTACGCGCGGTAGAAGAAGGTCTGCCCATGGTACGTGCTGCCAATACTGGAATTTCCGCCGTCTTTGACCCGCTCGGACGCCGTTTGGCACACCTTCCTTTGGGCCAGGAGGGTGTGTTGCAGACTGTCCTTCCCGCTGCATTAGGACGAACGCCCTATGCGGTGATGGGGGACCTGACTTTAATTTTAATCCTTATTATCCCGCTGGGCCTAGTTAGTATTCGTGCTATGCGTGAGAAGAATTAAATAAAGTCAACCGCAGTGAAAATGCCCATACAATAAATCCTCTACCAATAAATAATAGAATGAAGCAGTTGTTGACATAATAAATTGAAATAGGTTAAGAGAAAGATGTTCACAGGGTTCGACTATTTGGGGCCCTTTTATATTGCGGAGCGCAATTTCGAGGCGAAACGTAAAGTTGAATTCTTCGGATAAAGAGAACCTATGGCACTGCATCCAAATCCTATAGACATTCACGTCGGAAAGCGCGTTCGCTTACGCCGCACTTTGCTCGGCATGAGCCAGGAAAAACTTGGCAAAGCGATAAATTTAACTTTCCAACAAGTTCAAAAATATGAACATGGAACAAACCGGATTGGATCCAGCCGCCTCTATCAATTATCGCAAGTGCTCGACATTCCAGTTTCGTATTTCTTTGACGACTTACCGGAAGAAATATCCAGCCAAAAAACCCCCGGTCTCGCCGATATTAAAATTGCATCTTTCGAAGGCGATCCGCTGGTTAAACGGGAAACACTTGAACTGGTTCGGGCTTACTACCGCATCACCGAACCAAGTGTTCGCAAGCGCGTATTCGAGCTGGTAAAAGCTGTCGCTGGCCCGGCATCCGGCGACAAACGCAGCTCCTCGAGCTAAGCCCCTCCTTCTCTTTTATCGCTGCTCTCGACGGTTTGGCAAAGCGCTTGACCGCCACGATAAAGATTGCCACAAAACGGCGGAGCAATTTTGCCGTGTTACATGGATTATAGGCCTTCTCTTAAAAACAGCCGCGCCGTGTAAAAGGGAGTTCGTTTCTTGACGCTATCCAATTATTTATTTACCAGCGAATCAGTTTCGGAAGGCCACCCCGACAAAGTGTGCGACCGCATCTCAGACGCGATCGTCGATACCTTCCTGGCGCGCGAGCCTGAGGCGCGCGTGGCATGCGAAACAATGGTCACCACCAATCGTATCGTTTTGGCCGGTGAGGTGCGCGGCCCGGACTCCATCACGCACGACATGATGGAGGATGTGGCGCGCGAAGCGGTGAAGCAGATCGGCTACGAGCAGGACGGATTTCATTGGGCACGCGCCCATGTGGACGTGCATATCCACTCCCAGTCCGGCGATATCGCCATGGGTGTCGACGGCAGCGGCAATAAGGACGAGGGCGCCGGCGATCAAGGCATCATGTTCGGCTATGCTTGCCGCGAGACCGAAGCGCTAATGCCGGCGGCCATTCATTATTCCCATGCCATCTTGCGTTCGCTCGCCGATGCCCGCCATTCCGGCGCGGAACCGGGCCTGCTGCCCGATTCAAAAAGCCAAGTGACCTTGCGCTATGTGGACGGAAAACCGGTCGGCGCGACCTCGATTGTCGTCTCCAGCCAGCATTTGGCAACGCTCAGTCAGGATGAAGTTCGCGAAATCGTTCGTCCCCACGTGGTCAATGTTCTACCGGATGGCTGGATGTGCCCGGAAGAGGAATTCTACGTCAATCCGACCGGACGTTTCGTCATCGGCGGCCCGGATGGAGATGCCGGCCTGACCGGGCGCAAGATCATCGTCGATACCTATGGCGGAGCCGCGCCCCATGGCGGCGGCGCTTTTTCCGGCAAAGACCCCTCGAAAGTGGATCGCTCGGCGGCTTATGCGTCACGCTATATGGCCAAAAATGTCGTCGCTGCCGGACTTGCCGAACGCTGCACGATCCAGCTGAGCTATGCCATCGGCGTGGCCAAACCGCTGTCGCTTTATGTCGATACCCATGACACCGGAAAAGTCGATGAAGCCAAACTTGCCAAGGCGCTCAGCCAAGCCATGGATCTCACGCCACGCGGCATTCGCAAACATCTCGAGCTTAACAAACCGATATACGCGCGCACCGCAGCGTACGGACATTTTGGCCGCGCACCCGAGCCGGACGGTGGATTTTCGTGGGAACGGACCGATCTGGCCGAGGAGCTGAAGCGCGCCCTCGCTTAAGCGCGCCTCTTCAAATGTGAGGGCAGGGCGACATGACGGGAAATCCGAAATATCGCCGCCTCGTGGTGTTTGGCCGGCGCCAGGGCCACAGATTAAGACCTCAGCGCCAAGCCCTGATGCGAGATCTCCTGCCTCAAATCGGGATCGACTTGACGCCGGACGGCGATCCCATTCAGCCACGCGACCTGTTTGCCGATGGCACCAAGGAAGTGTGGCTAGAGATCGGCTTCGGCGCGGGCGAGCATCTGGCCTGGCAGGCCGCGCGCCGCCCCGATGTCGGCTTCATCGGCTGTGACCCGTTTCTCAATGGTGTTTCCGCCCTCCTCGATCAGATCGCCATTGAAAATCTCAGCAATGTGCGCATTTTTCCCGACGATGCCCGTCTTCTTATGGCCCGGCTTGGCGGCGGCGGAATCAACCGGTTATGTCTGCTATTCCCCGACCCATGGCCGAAACGGCGCCACCACAAGCGACGCATGGTTACGCGCGAAAATGTTGCCCGTTTCGCCGATATTATGGCCGATGGCGGCGAATTTAGATTCGCCACCGATCACCCCGAATACGGCCGCGCAAGCCTGATAAAATTACTCGATGAACCGAGATTTCGCTGGCTCGCTGAACGCCCCGACGATTGGCGGGAACGGCCGGATGACTGGCCTGAAACGCGCTATGAAGGCAAAGCCCGAGAGGCCGGCCGGGCGCCGATGTTTCTGCGCTTCGAGCGCCTGGCGTGCTCGCGTGCACAAGCCAATTCAGTGTAAAAAACATAAAGCGCTTGTAGCGGCAGGCCAAAGCGAGATAGTTTAGGCGCAGTAACGAAGAGGTAGTGATTGTGATGACGATTGAGGTGGGCCGCTGGCCCGCTTTTTCATTTCTGCTGTCGGCAGATTGACGATGTGGTGCCAAAATGGAACAGACGCACCGTGTCGAGGAGTTGATAACACCGTCGCTTGAGGCCCTGGGCCTCGAGTTGGTCCGGGTGAGCTATGGCGCCGCCGGACGCCCAACCCTTCAAATTATGATCGAGCGGAGTGACCGTGCCGCCTTAACGGTGGACCAGTGCGCGCTCGCCAGCAAAACCGTCTCGGCTTTGCTCGATGTCGAGGATCCCATTGGTGGCAAATACAATTTGGAAGTCAGTTCACCGGGCCTGGATCGCCCTTTGACGCGAATTGGCGATTTTGAACGGTTGGCCGGGTTTGAAGCCAAGATCGAGATGACCGAAGCGGTCGATGGGCGCAAGCGACTGCGCGGACAGGTCCTCGGTATCGAAAACGGAAATGTACGGATTTCCCAGGGCGATGGCGCTGCTGTCGTGCCGTTCTCAATTATCAAAAAGGCCAAATTGGTGCTTACGGATGAGCTCATTGCGGCCGCACAGACGCAAAAACGGATGTAACGCAAATGGATACGGAAACAGTCGGTCTCGCGCGCCATGAACTGCTGCAGGTTGCGGACGTGGTGGCGCGGGAAAAGAGCATAGAACGGGATCTTGTACTGGAGGCGATGGAACAGGCGATTACCCACGCCGGCAAGCGCAAATACGGTCAGGAGCATGATATCCGCACCGAGATCGACCGGGAGACCGGCGAAATTCGCCTGATGCGCTACCTTGAGGTCGCCGACCCGGTGGAAAACGATACAACGCAAATCAGCATCGCCAATGCCCAGGAACGCAATCCGGCGGCGCAAATTGGCGACTATTTGGCCGATGCCCTGCCGCCGATCGATTTTGGCCGCATCGCCGCGCAAACTGCCAAGCAAGTGATTGTGCAAAAGGTCCGCGAAGCAGAACGTGCACGCCAGTACGAGGAATATAAAGACCGGGTTGGCGAAATCGCCAGCGGTCTGGTGAAACGCGCCGAGTTTGGCGGCGTCACCATCGATCTCGGCCGCGGCGAAGGCGTTATCCGGCGCGAGGATCTGTTGCCGCGCGAATCGTTCCGCAACGGTGATCGGGTCCGCGGCTATATCTACGATGTCCGGCGCGAACAGCGTGGGCCGCAGATATTTATCTCGCGCACCCATCCCAATTTCATGGCCAAATTATTCTCCCAGGAAGTGCCGGAAATTTATGACGGCATTATCGAAATAAAATCGGTCGCACGCGACCCGGGCAGCCGGGCGAAAATAGCGGTGTTCTCGAACGACGCCAGTATCGACCCGGTCGGTGCCTGCGTTGGTATGCGGGGCTCGCGCGTGCAGGCGGTGGTGAGCGAACTGCAGGGTGAAAAGATAGACATTATTCAGTGGTCGCCCGATCCCGCCGCATTGATTGTGAACGCCCTGGCGCCGGCGGAAGTCTCCAAGGTCGTGCTCGATGAGGATGCCAAGCGCATTGAGGTCGTGGTGCCGGACGAGCAGCTCAGCCTGGCGATTGGACGGCGCGGCCAGAATGTCAGACTGGCGTCGCAACTTTCGGGCTGGGACATTGATATCC
>JAPYQV010000492.1 GCA_029937205.1 Alphaproteobacteria bacterium | reverse complement strand
GCCCAAACCAGTCAAACGCGAGGCCGCCCGGGCCGCCGATTCGGTTACGCGAACGGCGTCGAGCGCCAAATTACGATCCAGGGAAACAGCTTCGGCCATGGTTATCCTCTTACAAATTTACAATTCGAATCATACGCGGAGTTTCCAACACCGCGCCCAATTCGTCGATAGCGGCAAGCGCACGGGCGAGCCCGTCTTCTTCGGCCACATGGGTTGTCAGCACGACGGGAACCGCTTCGTCCGGCTTGCGGCCGCGCTGAAGCAGGGATTCAACGGAGACCTCCTGGTCGCGGAGACAAGCGGCAATATCGGCAATTACGCCGGGCCGGTCGACCACCATCAGGCGGATATAATAGCTTCCGACATGGCTGCCCGGCGGCGCCTTGGGGCGGGCATCAAGAGCGGACACCGGCAACCCGAAGGCCGGCAGCACCAGGCCGCGCGATATATCGACGAGATCGGCGACCACGGCGGAAGCGGTCGGCCCGGCGCCGGCACCAGGCCCCTCGAACGTGGTCGTGCCGACAAAATCGCCATCCGCGACAACAGCGTTCAACACGCCATCGACATGGGCGATCGGTGCGCGTTCGGGCACCATGCAGGGATGCACGCTTTGTTCGATGCCGGCCGCGCTCGCCCGGGCGACGCCCAACAGCTTGACGCGATAACCAAGTTCCTCGGCATATTCGATATCCAACACATTGATGTGGCGGATGCCTTCAATTTGAATGGCATCGAAATCCACCGGGCAACCGAACACCAAGCTGGTCAGCAACGCCAGTTTATGTGCCGCGTCGATGCCATCGACATCGGTTGCGGGGTCGGCCTCGGCATAGCCGAGATCCTGGGCTTCTTTCAACACGGCATCGAAATTTCGCGGGTTGCCGGCACGCACGCCGTCACGCATCTCGGTCAAAATGTAATTGCAGGTGCCGTTTAAAATTCCGTAGACGCCTGAAAAATTGTTGCCCGAAAGCCCTTCCCGGAGCGCCTTGATGATCGGTATGCCGCCGGCCACCGCCGCCTCATAGCCCAAATGCACGCCGCAATCCTCAGCCATCCGCGCCAGCTCATTGCCGTGATGGGCAAGCAGGGCCTTGTTGGCGGTGACCAAATGCTTGCCGTTCCGGAGCGCCGCTTGAGAGAGCTCAAGGGCAATGCCGTCGGAACCGCCGATCAATTCGCAGACCACATCGACGTCGGTGTCTTCGGCCAGGCCAGAGGCATGGTCATACCATTTGAATGCGGAGATATCGCTGCCGCCAATGCGAGAGCGCTCTTGGGCGCTTACGGCGATCACCTCAAGGCGCCTGCCGCATCGGCTTTGCAGCAGGTCGCGCTGTTGCTCAAGCAGCTTCAGGACGCCGCCACCGACCACACCAAGTCCGGCCAAACCAATTCGAAGGGTCTCGCTCACAGCCGATCCTCAGGCTCGTATTTAAAATTAAAAATCAAATTTAATCACATGAAATAAAACGAGAAACGAGTTCTCGTTCCGGTCTACAAACCCGCCCGACGAAAGTTTCTAATATTCGATGTAGATATCCGCACGGCGATTTTCGGCTTCGCCCTTCGGCATATATTCGTACGTCAAAGGCTCATTGTCGGAGCGCGCCATTACCAACATGGATTGGGCCGGTACACCGAGGCGGGTCAATTCGACCGATACGGCGGTGGCGCGGTCGAGAGAAAGTTGGAAATTCACCCATTTATGGGCGTCGAATTCCATGTCGCGGGTGCGTCGGCTGGCGTGACCGATAACCCGCACCACGCCGCCAAATTGCTCGTGCAGCTCGGCGACTTTCTTGAGTTGCGCTCGATCCGATGAATTCAATGCCGCCGACCCGACCGCAAATGGGATGCTTGTCGCTTGAAATGAAATCGCCGCCAGTCCGGAATCCTCGGCCACATAGCTTAAGGGCGGCTCAGGCGTTGCCAATTCCATCTCGGCGCGCACCAAATTTTCAGTATCAGACGCGAGAATGCGATCCGTCGCTAGCCTGTCGCCGGCGACCTGAGCCGCCTGCTGCCGAACTTCAGCGTTCTGATAGGGCGAGCGTCCGGAAGAATCGAAACGCGCATTGAAAAGATCGCGGAATTGGCTGATCGGCATGACGCCATAAGCATCGGCCGATGGATCGAAGAAGGCGACGCGGGTTTCGCGCAGCTGCGTGATTTCACGGCTGGCGGACGCGCTATAGCTGTCGGACTCTCGCGCAATTGCGCGCTCTTCCCGATCCAATGCCTGACGATCTCCTAGAACCGCGTCGGAAGCCGGTTCGATACCGCTGGATTGGATGCGCTGTTCGGCCAAGTCAGCGAATTCCGGCGCGCTGCTCGCCGCCGCCACCTGGCGTTCAAATTTCTCTTCTGCCGCGTCGGCATATCGGCTGCGCAGGGTTTCGTCGGTATAGCGCGCTTCGCTGCGGTCGGCCACCAGCCCTTCAGCCAATTGATCCAAATCTTCTGGACTTGAGGCCGGCCTTATCGTATCAGGCACATCGCTGAGCTTTGGGAAATCCTCACCATCGTTGGAATTCGTCAAAGCGCGGTCGTTCGCTTCATCATCTTCGATGAAACTGGTGACATCGTCCCACACGGACGAACAGGAAGCAGCGCCCGTTAAAACAAGCACCAACACCGCTCCGGCAAGGAAGCGGCTGGAAATACGAAACTTGATCCGGCTACTCGGCATTTATACACAACTCAATTCGGCGTCTCGATTGGGCTCTCCTATTGAG
>JAPYQV010000491.1 GCA_029937205.1 Alphaproteobacteria bacterium | reverse complement strand
GAATAAGCATGCGAATTGCGCCGCCATTAACGTCAATTTTTGGATTTCACCTGACGACGCCAATTGCGACCCAAATTCCGGCGGCCTCGAAGTGTTCCGGGCGGAAGCACCGCTCTCGTGGGATTTCCGGCGCTACAACAATGAGCAGGATGCCATCGACAAGTTTCTCGAGGCTGAGGGCGGCGGCAGCATCACCGTCCCGCACCGCGCCAACCGGGCCGTGATATTTAACTCGAACTTGTTTCATAAGACGGACGAATGCCATTTCCGCGCCGGTTACAGCAACCGGCGCACCAACGTCACCATGCTGTTCGGCCACCGCTACAATCGATAAGGCGGTTTGACCGGGCACCCTCACGGCAACTCGATACCCCTTCCCAATTCTGGCACTGCGCAAAATTTGAATTTCCGATTGTGCCGGACAGGTTGAATTTTGATCAACCACGAGGGGAAGAATTATCATGTTGGCCTCAAGCATCCTTTGGTTCATGCGTCGATCGCCGGGCTTCCGCAGATGGGCGTGGCAGACCTTGCACCAGTTCCTCGGGCGAAAATACGCCGGCGTTCATTGGTGGACATTCATGAATTACGGCTATGCGGCGGAAAGCGACGATGCGGAGCCGCTTGCTCTGGCACCGGAAGACGAACAGAGCCGGATGTGCGCCCAGCTCTATCACCATGTCACCAGCGCCGTCGATATTGCCGGGCGCGAAGTGCTGGAAGTAGGCTGTGGACGCGGCGGAGGTAGCTCCTACATCTCACGCTACCTCGCGCCGAATCATGTTACCGGCCTGGACATCGCCACCAGCCAGATTGAGTTTTGTCATCGTGTGCACGGCAATACCATCATTGAGTTCATCGCCGGCAGCGCGGAGAACCTGCCCTTTGACAATGAAAGTTTCGATATTGTGGTCAATATCGAATCGTCATTCTGTTACGGCGACATGTCGAAGTTTCTCGCCCAGGTCAATCGCGTGCTCCGGCCCGGCGGCTATTTCCTGTTCGCCGATATCAGGCTGGTTAGCGAAATGGCGCAATTGCTCGCGGAGCTGGACCAGTGCCCGCTTGCGCTGATTAGGCGCGAGGATATCTCGAAAAATGTGCTGCGCGCGCTTGAGTTGGACAGCGACCAGCGCGCTGCCGCCGCCGCGGGTATTATCCCCAAGCTGCTGCTGCGCATCATGCACACCTTCATGGGGGTCATGGGCACCCGAATTCCCACCCTGCTCGGCTCGGGCGAGCTGATCTATTACAATTTCGTCATGCGCAAAGACGCAACTCTACCGCGCCTCACCGGTGCCGAGAATATTGCACCCAATGCGCACAACCAAATTGATCGAAAGCCCGCTTCCCGCCCTCTATAATGGGCGCTATGAATAAAAAATCTTTGACTTCCGCGCGCGTGATCGGCGGTGGCCTTGCCGGCTGCGAAGCCGCCTGGCAAATGGCCGAACGCGGTGTCTCGGTGACGCTGCATGAAATGCGTCCCATCCGGCCAACGGAAGCACATATCACCGAGCAATTGGCCGAGCTGGTGTGCTCCAACTCGTTCCGCTCCGACAATGCCGAGAACAATGCGGTCGGCCTCCTGCACGAGGAAATGCGCCGCGCCGGGTCGCTTATATTACGCGCCGCCGATGCCCACAAATTGCCGGCCGGCGGCGCCCTTGCGGTCGACCGGGAAGAATTCGCCGGCGCCGTCGAGAGCGCGCTCGCGAGCCATGACAATATCGAGATCCGGCGCGAGGAAATAAGCGCGTTGCCGGATGCCGACGCCGGGCCGGTCCTGGTGGCAAGCGGACCGCTTACCTCGGCCAGTCTCGGCGCCTCCATTCTCGAGCGCAGCGGAGAACAAGCTCTGGCCTTTTTCGACGCCATTGCACCGGTGATTTACAAAGACAGCATCGATTTCGATGTCGCCTGGATGCAATCGCGCTACGACAAGGAAGGCCCGGGCGGCGATGCTGCCGCCTATATCAACTGCCCCTTGGATGCGGCGCAGTATGAAGCCTTGATCGACGGGCTGGTCTCGGCGGAATGCACGGAATTCAAGGAGTGGGAGAAAGACACACCCTATTTCGAGGGCTGTCTGCCGGTCGAAGTGATGGCCGAACGAGGCCGCGAGACCCTGCGCTATGGCCCGCTCAAGCCGGTCGGCCTGACCAACCCGCGCTCGCCCGAGATCAAGTCCCATGCGGTGGTGCAATTGCGCCAGGACAATGCGCTCGGCACGCTCTACAACATGGTCGGCTTTCAAACCAAAATGAAGCATAGCGAACAGAAGCGCATTCTCTCAGCCATACCGGGGCTGGAGAACGCCCGCTTCGCCCGCCTCGGCGGCATCCACCGCAATACGTTTCTCAACAGCCCGCAAATCCTGGATGGGGCGTTGCGCTTCAAAGCGCAGCCCAATATCCGCTTCGCCGGCCAGATTACCGGCGTCGAAGGCTATGTCGAGAGCGCCGCCATCGGCCTCCTCGCCGGGCGTTTCATGGCCGAGGAATTGGCCGGTAGCGAACACCGACCACCGCCACCGGCAACGGCGCTCGGCGCGTTGCTCACCCATATCACCGGTGGACATCTCGCCGGCGCGGACAACTTCCAGCCGATGAACGTCAATTTCGGCTTGTTCCCACCGCTCGAAGGCAAGGTGCACAAGCGTGAGCGAAAGCCTGCATTGGCCAGGCGCGCGCTCGATGCGTTGACGGCCTGGCTGGCGCCTTAAGGAAAGCCGAAAAACGC
>JAPYQV010000490.1 GCA_029937205.1 Alphaproteobacteria bacterium | reverse complement strand
ATGGAAACCAGAGCGGCAGTAGCAACAGAAGCGGGAAAGCCGCTGACCATTGAAACGGTCAACTTGGAGGGACCGCGCGAAGGTGAAGTTCTGGTAGAGATGAAGGCGACCGGCGTTTGCCATACCGATGCATTCACACTCTCCGGCGACGATCCGGAGGGCCATTTTCCGGCCATTCTCGGCCACGAAGGCGCCGGCATCGTGGTCGATACCGGCCCTGGCGTCACGAGTCTCAAAGAAGGCGACCACGTGATTCCGCTCTATGTGCCGGAATGCCGCCAATGCGAGTATTGCACCAGCGGAAAGACGAATCTGTGCCAAGCGGTGCGCGCAACCCAAGGCGACGGACTGCTGCCAGACGGCTCCACTCGGTTCTCGCTCGGCAAGGACCCGATCTTTCACTTTATGGGCACCTCCACATTCGCCAATCACACGGTGGTGCCGGAAATTGCCCTGGCCAAAGTGCGCGAAGACGCGCCGTTTGAAAAAATCTGCTACATCGGCTGCGGCGTGACAACCGGCATTGGCGCGGTGATCAACACGGCGAAAGTCGAACCTGGCGCCAATGTGGTGGTATTTGGCCTTGGCGGCATCGGCCTTAACGTCATTCAGGGCGCCCGCCTCGCCGGTGCCAATATGATTGTCGGCATTGATATTAACGCTGACAGAAAAGAGCTCGCCGAGCGCTTCGGCATGACCCATTTCGTCAATCCCAAAGAGGTCGACGGCGATCTTGTGCCCTATATTGTCGATCTCACCAAGGGCGGTGCGGATTACACTTTCGAATGCATCGGCAATGTCAACACCATGCGTCAGGCGCTCGAGTGTGCCCACAAGGGTTGGGGCGAAAGCGTCATTATCGGCGTCGCCGGGGCCGGGCAGGAAATCTCCACGCGGCCGTTCCAATTGGTTACCGGGCGGGTGTGGCGCGGCACCGCTTTCGGCGGCGCCAAGGGCCGCACGGATGTACCGCGCATCGTCGATTGGTATATGGACGGCAAAATCGAGATCGATCCGATGATCACCCACACCATGCCGCTTGAAGACATCAATGAGGCGTTTCATTTGATGCATGCCGGCGAATCCATTCGCAGCGTGATAAACTTTTGATGCCCCTGTAGAATGTGCGACTTCGGATTCACCGATCAGAGCGAATAAAGATGGCCCGTACAAAATCGCAGAACCGTGCTGAAACACAGAAACTTGCATACCTCAAAGCAATCGAGCGCAAGCTACTGTGGCTTTCTGCCTGGACAATCCACAACGCCAATCATATTCGGGAATCACGCGATGGTCTGAAGGTCGGTGGCCACCAGGCCTCGTGTGCGTCCGTTGCCACATTGATGACGGCGCTCTATTTCGATGTCCTCCGGCCGCAGGACCGGGTGGCGGTAAAGCCGCACGCCTCACCCGTGTTTCATGCCCTCCAATATTTGCTCGGCAATCAATCGCGCGACAAACTGAAGCAGTTCCGTTCTCTCGGCGGTGCGCAATCCTATCCGTCGCGCACCAAGGACGCCGACGATGTTGATATTTCGACCGGATCGGTCGGTCTCGGCGTCGGGATGACGCTGTTCTCCTCTATGGTGCGTGATTACGTCGGGCTGCAAAAATTAGTGCCGGAACAAAATCCACCAGGGCGGATGATCGCCATCATGGGCGACGCCGAACTGGACGAGGGCAATGTCTACGAGGCCATGCTCGAAGGATGGAAGCACGACGTACGGAATCTCTGGTGGATGATCGATTACAACCGCCAGAGCCTCGACCGCGTGGTTTCGGACAAATTGTTTCAAAAAATCAGGGGATTCTTCGAAGCGGTTGGCTGGGAAGTTGTCATTCTCAAGCACGGTAAGCTGCAAATTGCCGCCTTTGAGCGACCCGGCGGCGAAGCTCTTCGCCAATGGATCGACGATTGCCCAAATGAGCTCTATTGCGCCCTCACCTTCAAGGGCGGCGCGGCATGGCGAGAGCGTCTGCTGCAAGATATCGGCGACATTGCCGGCATGCGTGAATTGTTGGGCGCGCACAGCGACGACGCGCTGCAGGACCTGATGACCAACCTTGCCGGCCATGACATGGAAGCGGTGCGCGAGGCATTGCACGCGGTGAACAGCGATGTGCCCCACTGTTTCATCATTTACACAATCAAAGGCTACGGCTTGCCCTTTGCCGGCCACAAGGACAATCACGCTGGTTTGATGAATGTCGAACAGATGGCAGATTTTCAACGCGCCATGGGCATCAACAAGGGCGACGAGTGGGAACCCTTTGCCGGTATGGACATCGACGAGCAAGGGCTGCGTAAGTTTCTTGACCAGGTGCCGTTTAATCAGGCCGGCCCGTCACGCCAGATGGTGACGGATAAAGTCGCGTTGCCGGCGGAGCTTGCCATCCGCGCGAGCGGAAATATGTCGACCCAGGAAGCCTTCGGCCGTGTGCTCAATGATTTGGGGCGCGGCGACAGCGAGCTCGCCCGGCGCATTGTTACCACCTCGCCGGATGTGACGGTCTCGACCAATCTCGGCGGCTGGGTCAATCATCGCGGCATCTTCAACCGCGCCGATCGGGAAGATGTCTTCCATTCTGAAAAAGTTGTTTCCATGCAGAAATGGGCGATGAGCCGCAACGGCCAGCATATCGAACTCGGGATCGCCGAGAACAATTTGTTTCTCCTGTTGGCCGCGCTCGGCCTCTCGGGCCCGATGTTCGGCGCCCGGCTGATGCCGGTCGGCACGGTCTACGACC
>JAPYQV010000489.1 GCA_029937205.1 Alphaproteobacteria bacterium | reverse complement strand
CGTGCCACGCCGATCGTTCTGCAAGCCCGCCGCTCGGATGACCCGAGCTTCTGACTGTCTGACGTCAGACACTATCTATACATAGACGGGCAGACGCGATGGATTTTTCCACCCCCCCCCCCCATACGACATCCCATCAGCCTCTGTTACGGTTTTTCAAGGTCTGATTTTTATGGGGTATGTACTGACCGACTGGGGCAACAACTGGGGCAACAGAAGCACTGGGTGGAATAAAGGTTTCGTTTCAACAACTTAGTATTGGGGGTTTACTCCTCCGACGGGAACAGCGTAATAACGCGGTAGCCCTTGTCGGTCACCACCACTTCTTCCTCGATGCGCGCGCCTGAGAAGCCGTCGCTGGCCGGGCAGTAGGTTTCGAGCGCGAAGACCATGCCTTCTTTGATTTCCTGCGGGCTCTCCATGGAGATTAGGCGGCTGATGATCGGGCGTTCGTGCAGGAACAGGCCGAGGCCGTGGCCGAATTGGAGGCCGAAGCATTCCATTTCGTTGGCAAAGCCGAGCGCCTCGGCGGTGGGCCAGCAGGCGGCGACCTGGTCGGTGCCGACGCCGGGGCGGATCAAGGCAATCGAGGCGTCGATCCATTGGCGCGCCTGGACGTAGGCGTCGCGCTGGGAATCCGTGGCGCGCCCGACATTAATGGTGCGGTAGTAGCAGGTGCGGTAGCCCATAAAGGATTGGATGACGTCGAAGAAGGCCTGATCGCCGGGGCGGAACAGGCGGTCGGTGAAATTGTGCGGGTGTAGGTTGCAGCGCTCACCCGAGACGGCGTTGATCGCCTCGACCTGGTCAGAGCCCATCTCATAGAGCCGCTTGGTGGCGTTGGCGACGATATCGCATTCGCGCACGCCGGGCTTCAGTTCCTCGAAGATCTGATGATAGACGCCGTCTACCATGGCGGCGGCCTGATTGAGCAGCACGATCTCGTCGATATTCTTGATCTCGCGCGCGTTCAGCATGGTCTGCTGGGCGTCGCGCACTTCGAGGCCAAGCGCCTGCAGCTCGTAAAACAGCGGTGGCTCGATGATATCAACGCCCAAGGGCATGTCGGCGACGCCATGCTCGGTCATGATCGCCTTGATCTCTGGCGCCGCCTTCTTCATCAGCCCGGCATCGGGCGGCACAGCCGCCTCTAAGCCCAAGCATGCCGGCATGGACGCAGCCCGCCGAGAGCCACGGCATGTGCAGGCGGTGATGGCTTGCCGCCGAGCCGAAATCCCAGACATGGGGATCTCCGGTGCCGGTCAGGAGGGCGTAGCGGCTCATCTTGTCGCGCGACCATTCGCCGATCACGGTGCTGCTGATATAGCGGATATTGTTGGCGTCGAGGCACATGATGGCGCCGAGATCAGACTCGGCCAGGGCCTGCTTGGCGCGCGCCAGGCGGTAATTATGCAGGCGGCGGAAATTCACCCGCTCCTCGAAATCGACGGCCATATGGCCGGGTGCGGGAATGGCGCGATCCCAGTTGAAACCGGGATCGATATCCTCCGGCTTGACGATGGTGGGCTCGGTTTTTTGCAATGTTCATCGCATCAATCTCCTTCGACCAACTCACTCCGCCGCGTTCTGATAGGCATCGAGCGGCGGGCAGGCGCAGATCAGATTGCGGTCGCCGTAAACCTGATCGATGCGTCCGACCGGCGGCCAGTATTTGCCGTCGCGCAACGATTCCACCGGAAACGCCGCTTCCTCCCGGCTATAAGCATGCGGCCAATCGCTCGCGGTGACCTCTTCCAAGGTGTGGGGCGCGCCGCTTAAGGGGTTGTCGGCAAGCTCCCAATCGCCATCCTCGACGTGCTTGATCTCGCCACGGATGGCAATCATCGCTTCGCAAAACCGGTCGAGCTCGGCGCGCGGCTCACTTTCCGTCGGTTCGATCATCAGGGTGCCGGCCACGGGGAACGACATGGTCGGCGCATGAAAGCCGTAATCCATCAGGCGCTTGGCGACATCGTCGACGCTCACGCCGGAGCTTTCCTTGAGCGGCCGAAGATCGATGATGCATTCATGCGCGACCCAGCCATTGCTGCCGCGATAGAGCACCGGATAATGCGGGCTCAGCTTGTTGGCGATGTAATTGGCGCTGAGAATGGCGGTCTGGGTTGCCTTCTTCAAACCGGCGGCGCCCATCATGGCGATATAGGCCCAGGAGATCGGCAATATGCCGGCCGAGCCGAACGGCGCGGCGGAGACCGGGCCGGAACCTGAGCCCGGCTCCAGAGGATGGCCGGGCAGATGCGGCACCAAATGGGCGCGCACACCGATCGGTCCGACGCCGGGGCCACCGCCGCCATGGGGGATGCAGAATGTTTTGTGCAGATTCATGTGCGCCACATCCGGGCCGAATTCACCGGGCAAGCTGACACCGAGGAGCGCATTCAGATTGGCGCCATCAAGGTAAACCTGGCCGCCGCCAGCGTGAACGATCTCGCAAATGTCGACGATCGCTTCCTCGAATACGCCGTGTGTCGACGGATACGTCACCATCAGCGTCGCCAATTTGGTGCCATGCTGCGCCACCTTGGCCTTGAGATCGGCCACGTCCACATTGCCGTTTTCGTCGCACGACACCACCACTACCTGGAGCCCGGCCATCACCGCGCTCGCTGGATTGGTGCCATGGGCCGAGCTTGGAATGAGACAGACATCCCGTTCGCCCTCGCCATTCGCCGCGTGATAAGCACGGATTGCCAACAGGCCGGCATATTCGCCCTGGCTGCCGGCGTTGGGC
>JAPYQV010000488.1 GCA_029937205.1 Alphaproteobacteria bacterium | reverse complement strand
TCGCTTGTCCGTCGCCCGACCATATCGCGTTCGGCGGCAATACCAGCCGCCTGGAGGTGAACGCCGGCGGTGAGCAAATCATCTTCGACGCCGGCACCGGTATCCGCAATCTCGGTCATTGGAACTTCCGCAAGGGCATCACCAATGCCACGTTGATGTTCTCCCATACCCATTGGGACCACATTACCGGATTTCCGTTCTTTGCCTTGCCCCGGCGTTCCATCCCGAGCATTCGTTCACGCTCATGGCCGGGCATTTGAAACAGCAGGGCGGGCTTTACAAGGTCATTTCCGGGCAGATGGCCAATCCCATGTTCCCGGTGCCGATCGAAGCGCTGAAATCGAAATTATCCTTCGTGGATTTTGACGCTGGCGAAACGTTCCAGCTCAGCGAGAAAGTGCGCGTGCGCACCGCCATGCTCAATCACCCGGACGGTGCGACCGGCTACCGCATCGAATTCAAGGGCAAATCAATCTGCTACGTCACAGATACCGAGCATATCCCTGGCGAGCCCGACGAAAATATACTCGACCTGATCGATGGCGCGGATTTGGTGGTCTATGATTCGACCTACACGGAAGAGGAATTTCCGGCCAAGGTCGGCTGGGGCCATTCCACCTGGGAGGAAGGCGTGCGTTTGGCACAAATGGCCAATGTCAAATCACTCGCCATTTTTCATCACGATCCCGACCATGAAGACAGCTTCATGGAAGCGCTTGAAATTGAAGCCCGAAAGAAATGGCGCGGTGCATTCGTGGCGCGGGAAAACATGCGGATTAACCTGATTTAACAAATAATTAGCCGCATCGACCGCGCATCCGGGACTTTCCGCCAGTCGCTTAAATTTGAATTGACAGATTTCGACCCGAAACCGCCTTACGGGATTGCCGTGTAAAATCCATAAATGCTCATTAGAGGGTTGTTTTACTTTGGTGAATCACGCATCATGTTCGATCTGACGGGGAGTGCAGAACATGGGGTACGCACCAATGCGGCTTTTCACAATTAGTCTGATAGCGTCCTTCGCGATTGCGGCGACAATTTTCGGTTTCGCGCAGAAATCCAGTGCCGAAGCATTTAACCAGGGCCCCAAGGTGTGCGCCGAGTGCCACCGTGGCGAATCCGAGGTTTGGCAAGGCACCAAACACGCCACCTCGTTCAAGAAGGTTCATAAAGAAAAGAAAGCCAAGGAAATCGCCAAGGCGACCGGCGAAAAAAGCATGAAGCGCAATGCAACCTGCGTGCAGTGCCATTACACCCTGGTGTCGAAAAAGGCCGGCGCCAAGGCCAAACCCAAGGCGGGCCCGTCTTGCGAAAGCTGTCACGGCGCCTCATCGGATTGGTTTCCCCTACATAATGATTATGGCGGACCGAGCGTGAAGGCGGCTGATGAAACCGCCGAGCACAAGGCCGAGCGCATGGCTGGCGCAGCGGCGGCTGGCATGCGCTGGCCATCTGATAAATATGGCGTGGCTGAAAACTGCATGGAATGTCACGGCCTGGCCAATCCCAATGTGGGCGCCGACAAGCTCGCAATCATGCTCGATTTAGGCCACCCGACCGTGGCCGACTGGGAATTGGTACGCTATAGCCAAGGCAGTGTCCGCCATCGCTTCTACCCGCCCGACATGACGGTGAATGCGGAAATGTCCGCAGCCGAAGCGGCGGAGCTCTATGTCATTGGCCAAGCGGCAAAGCTGGTCTCGGCGGTTGACGCGGCGGGACGGGGCGGCTCGGACAAATTCAAGGAATTCCAAGACGCGCGCGCCGCAGCGGCGCGCGAGGCATTGGGCAAAGTCGGCGCGGCGGCGGCCCTGTTGGCCAATCCGACAGCGGATGAGGCACGCGCCCTCGTTGTAGCGATTCAAGGACAGGATCTCTCCGGCGAGGTCGGCGGCATGTTGCCGGCGAAAGACAGCTACAAATAGGCATTTCGGGCGGGATCGCGCCCGAAATGCCGACGGCAAGAAGAGACTGCCCGGCGCGGTGCGCGTAGCGGCAGAATGAGACAAACGACGCATGGAAGGGCATGAGATCGCCTTTTAAGTGCGGATAATCGGTTGGCGGGGAATTGGATTTTGGCTAGCGTTGCAATGATTGCCAGGCCCCAACGGTGGGATGCACCGTTCGGACCTGAAATGGCAGATGCCGATGTTGAGCGCCTCTTGGCGCTGCCTGAGTTCGCGTCGATAGACGCCGACAGCTTTCCCAAACACACGCCGCTCGACGGCATCTTGCGCAACGATACGCGAATTGTTCGCTATAAGGCCGGCGACATCATCGTGCGCGAGGGCGATTACGGCAATTCAGCATTCCTCGTGGTTTCCGGCAATTTACGCGTCGTCATCGCACCGGCACTGCCGCGCAATTTGATCGGCCGCCAGCTCAGCAAGAAAAAGAATTTCTTCGAGGTGCTCGGACAATTGTGGAGCAACCGCACCATGCCGGAGGTGCGCGATACATCGCGCTATGGCGGCCAGTCGGTGCGTGAGGGCGGCTCGCAAACCCAGACCGACGCCCGCATTTTCCTGCAGGATATTCCCGCCGTGCTCGACCAGCACAACACCGCACAGCTTGGTCCGAGTACCCTGTTCGGCGAACTGGCGGCGCTTGGCCGAGTGCCGCGTACGGCGACGATTTTCTCCGAAGAAGAATCTGAACTGTTGGAAATTCGCTGGCAGGGCCTGCGCGAACTGCGTAAATATGATCCAACTTGGCGCAAGACGATCGACGACCGCTACCGCGAAAACGCG
>JAPYQV010000487.1 GCA_029937205.1 Alphaproteobacteria bacterium | reverse complement strand
TCATACCACCGCTCTCGCTCGACCTGGATATCAACGAGTTGCCCGAAGACCTACGCATCGCCCTCGGCGACGAAATCCGCCGCCAAACCAAACGCCGGCGGATCAATTACGACAAGCTCGATGCCGCCGGCGCGGTACGCTGGAGCATCAACTGCGAAATTCGGCGATAGACGGAATATAGCGGCGGGCCAACGGCGGCGAATCCAATTGGAAAGTGATGGTGGGCGCAGCAGGGCTTGAACCTGCGACCCCTACGATGTCAACGTAGTGCTCTCCCGCTGAGCTATGCGCCCGTTGGCCTTCGATTAGCACTTGAAGGGTGTCGGAGGCAAGTCCCTCTAAGCGACGGCAAGCACGCGGTCGATTTCGTCTACCAGGGCGCGCAGGTGAAACGGCTTGGAGAGGACTTTGGCGTCGCTTTGTTGCGAGGCGTGATTGTTGAGCGACACGGCGGCGAAGCCGGTGATGAAGATGACTTTCGTATCCGGCGTCTCCAGGCTGATGCGGCGCGCCAGCTCCAAGCCGTCCATGCCGGGCATCACAATGTCTGTGACCAACAGGTCGAATTCACCGCCTTCGATATGCGGCAGAGCTTCAAAGCCATCGCTGACCGAGCAGACGTCATGGCCGACCCGGCTGAGCGAGCGGGTCAGGAAGGCGCGCATGGATTCGTCGTCTTCCGCGAGAAGGATCTTAGCCACGTTTGCTCCAATTTTCCGGCTGCGCCGCGTTACCTGTACGGTGCGCCATAGCTCTTAATATGGTGTTAAAAGGCCGCGAATCATGTCGCCGAATCATGCCTGAGCGTAGCAGGATTTTGCCGCCCCCCCCAGCGCCCGTAACATGGCTGTCAATCACCGTGACAGACCCTCCAATATAGTCTACACCCGCGACTATGAAGGGGAAGGAAGCAGCGCCCAAATCCCAGGCCAACGGTAAGACTGTCCGCCAGCGTGTGGGCGATGCCGTGGCACTTCTGCTGCCCGAGAAGCAAACCGCGCCGCTGGTGTTTTCGTCGCCGCACAGCGGCACAAATTACAAACAGGAATTCGTCGATGCCTCGCGGCTCAATGCCTTTGACTTGCGGCGCTCCGAAGACAGCTATGTCAACGAACTGTTCGAATTCGTGCCCTATCATGGCGCGCCGCTTCTGCACGCGCTGTTCCCGCGCGCCTATATCGATCCTAACCGAGAGCCCTATGAGCTTGACCCGGATATGTTTCACGACAGTCTGCCGGACTATGTGAAAACGCGCTCCGACCGGGTGCGCGCGGGATTTGGCACGATTGCCCGGGTGGTCGCCAACGGCGCCGAGATATACCGCGACAAGATGCATTTTTCCGATGCCGAGGCACGCGTTCAAACCTATTACGCCCCCTACCACGCCGCCTTGCGCCGCCTCGTGGACGAGACGCACGAGCGCTTCGGTTTTGCGATTTTGTTCGATTGCCATTCCATGCCGTCGATCGGCGGTCCCAACGATCGCGATGCCGGGCGCCAGCGCGCCGACATTGTTCTGGGCGACCGTTTTGGAACCACTTGTGCTGCAACTGTGACCGACCAAGCGGAAGCCATACTCACCGATCTCGGATTCTGCGTTGCCCGCAACGACCCCTATGCCGGCGCCCATACGACCTCCCATTACGGCCGGCCGGCGGATGGCGTGCACGCGCTGCAAATTGAGATCAACCGATCGCTGTATATGGAGGAGGCGCAATATACGCGCTCGCGCGGGCATGCGGCATTTACCGAACGCATGGGACAATTTGCACAATCCATGGCCGGTATTGACTGGCAATCGCTCAGCTGAAGCGCCGCTTCCTAAAGCGACAATCTTATCTGCCGCGAGGACAACATGGGCCGCACCAGTCGCGGGTCGGTCCGGCGTATGGCGGATAACGTCCGCAGGAAAAATGTTGCCGCAAGCCGTCATCCTGGTACGGCTTTTGCTCTGGCACGGTTTTTGCTTCTGTATTATTCAGCATGAACAGATTAACCTTGATTCATTCGAGCATTGTCGCCGTTTTGGGCGTTGCCGCGCTTTCCTTCTCACTTTCTCAAGCACGGGCAGAGACAAACTTGCCGACGCTCGGCAATATTTGCGAACGTCACATCGCCGAGGCCGAAACGACGCTTGATATTCCGCGCCAGCTTCTCCTCGCCATCAGTGTGGTGGAATCAGGCGTCTGGGACGAAGCGCGCCGGCGCAGCACGCCCCGGCCGTGGACGGTCTATGCGCAAAAACGCGGCCGGCGCCTGGCCAACAAGGCGGAAGCGCTCGCCGAGGTTCGGAACCTGCTCGACCGGGGTGTGCGCAACATCGATGTCGGCTGCATGCAGGTCAATATGCATTACCATGGCCAAGCCTTCGACAGCCTGGAGGAAGCACTCGACCCGGCGCATAATGTTGCCTATGCCGCGCTGCTGCTGAAAAGCCTCTATCGCGATGCACGTTCCTGGAGCACCGCCATCGCGCGCTATCATTCCTGGAGTACCAGGCTAGCGCGCATCTATCACAATAAGGTGAAGAACGCCTGGAACGTGGCGCGCCGTACCGCCTATGAAGACCGCCGTGTGGCGAGCGAGATAGCCTACAAGGCACGCCGTGCCGCGCAGGCTGAGCGCAAGCGTTTACGCTTGCTGGCGCGCGCCAGCTGACGCTCCAACCTCGCCATCTGCCGCCGCGCCGCCGCGCCGCCGAAATAGGTCGCGAGATAACGTCAACCACCCCGACTATATTCGTCGCGCACAATCAGG
>JAPYQV010000486.1 GCA_029937205.1 Alphaproteobacteria bacterium | reverse complement strand
GCGAAAAACTGGGCCCGCCTGGCCCGTGCCGATATCGCCGAGCGCCGTGTTTGCCTGGTGCTCGCCAATTATCCCAACAAGGATGGCCGTATCGGTAACGGTGTTGGTCTCGACACGCCGGAAAGCGCAGCGCGTCTGCTGCGTGCCATGCAGGCCGAGGGCTACACGGTGGATTCCCCGCCCGCTGACAGCGCGGCGCTGATGGCGGCGCTTCAGGCCGGGCCGACCAATGCGCATGGCTTGCGCGACAAAGGCGGCGCTGGCGCACGGTTCGGCCTCGACGACTACCTCGCCTATTTCAACAATCTCGACCCGGAGGCGCGCGCGTTGGTCAGCGAACGCTGGGGCGCGCCCGAGGACGATCCGTTCTTTCGCAGAAACGGAAGTTCATTCACTCTGCCGGTGTTGCAGCTCGGCAATGCGGCGCTGGCGATCCAGCCGGCGCGCGGCTACAACATCGATCCCGCCGCCAGCTATCACGATCCGGACCTGCCGCCACCGCATGGCTATCTCGCATTCTATGCTTGGCTGCAACGGGATTTCAACGCCCACGCAGTGGTTCATTTCGGCAAGCATGGCAATCTTGAATGGCTGCCCGGCAAGGCGCTGGCGCTGTCGGCGGCGTGCTTCCCCGAAGCCGCGCTCGGCCCGTTGCCGCATATATATCCCTTTATCGTTAACGATCCAGGTGAAGGCAGTCAGGCCAAGCGGCGCAGTGCCGCCGTCATCATCGATCACTTGACGCCGCCGCTCACTCGGGCCGAAAATTACGGCGCCTTGCGCGAGCTCGAAGCGCTGGTCGATGAATATTACGAAGCGAGCAGTCTCGATCCACGGCGCTGCGTGCCTTTGGCCGAGCGTATATTGGAGATCGCCGGCGCCGAGGGCATCGACATGGATTGCGGCATCGCGCCGGGTGACGATCGCACCGAGGCGTTGACCAAGCTCGACGGCTATATGTGTGAGCTCAAGGAAATGCAGATCCGCAACGGCCTGCACATTTTCGGCGAAACGCCGACCGGCGTGTTGCGCGATGATCTATTGCTGGCGCTGGCGCGCAGTCCGCGTGGTGCCGCTGAGGGCGAAGCCTCGCTCACCCGGGCTCTCGCAAATGATCTTGGCATGGCTTTCGATCCGCTCGATTGCGATATGGCGGCGCCCTGGAAAGGCGCCCGGCCGGACTGTTTGGCAGGCACAACAACCTGGCGCAGTCATGGCGACAGCGTCGAGCGCCTTGAGGAACTGGCGCACGCACTGATCGCCGGCGAGCTTGAGGTGGCGGCGTCGTGGCGCGCCACCACTGCGGTGCTGCTGGAGGTATCAGAGAATATTGCGCCGGCGCTCGATGCCTGCGGCGGCGGTGAAATGCTGGGCATCCAGCGCGCGCTTTCGGGGCGCTTTGTCTCTCCGGGACCGTCCGGCGCGCCGAGCCGGGGGCGGCCTGAAGTATTGCCGACGGGGCGCAATTTCTATTCCCTCGACAGCCGCGCGGTGCCGACCCAAGCGGCTTGGCAGCTCGGCTGGAAGTCGGCCCAGAGGTTGGTCGAGTATCACGCTCAGCGCCACGGCGATTGGCCGCGCCGCATGGCGCTCAGCGCCTGGGGCACCTCCAACATGCGCACCGGCGGTGATGACATCGCTCAAGCCCTGGCCCTGTTGGGCGTGCGGCCGCGCTGGGAAACCGCCAGCGGGCGCGTGATCGGCTTCGAAGTATTGCCGATTTCCCTGCTCGACCGGCCGCGCGTCGATGTCACTTTGCGCATCTCCGGCTTCTTCCGCGATGCCTTTCCGGCGCTGATCGATCTTTTCGATTCGGCAGTGCGCGCGGTGGCGGCGCTGGACGAAAGTGAGGCCGATAATCCGCTCGCCGCCGAGGTCGCGCGCGAAACGGCGGCCTTGATTGCGGATGGGTCGTCCCGCGACGATGCGGCGCTGCGCGCCGGCTGGCGCGTGTTCGGGTCCAAGCCGGGCGCCTATGGTGCCGGCCTACAAGCCCTGATCGATGAAGGCGGCTGGGGGGCGCAGGCAGATTTGGCCGACGCCTATCTCGCCTGGGGCGGCTGGGCATACGGTGCGGGAACCGAAGGCGTGGCCGGGCGGGCCAGTTTTGAGCGCCGCCTCGGCGCCGTCGAAGCTGTGGTGCAGAACCAGGACAACCGCGAGCATGATCTTCTCGACAGCGATGATTATTACCAATTCGAAGGCGGCCTTGCGGCGGCGGTGAAGGCGCTCTCGGGCCGCGCTCCGGTCTCGTATCACAATGATCACTCCCTGCCGGAAAATCCGAAAATTCGCACCCTCGAAGACGAGATCGGCCGGGTGGTGCGGGCGCGGGTGGTCAATCCCAAATGGCTCGCCGGAATCATGCGGCACGGCTATAAAGGCGCCTTCGAGATGGCGGCAACAGTGGATTATCTGTTTGCCTTCGCCGCCACCACCGGCGCGGTCAAGGATCATCATTTCGATGCCGTGTTCGATGCCTATATTGTCGACGAAAAAATGCGCGATTTTATGGCAAGCGCCAATCCGGCGGCCCTGGCGGAGATGGCGTCGCGGTTGCGCGAAGCGCTCACGCGCGGCCTGTGGAAGCCGCGCTCCAACCGGGCGCACGATCTGTTAGAGAGTCTGGCGACACCAATATTTGGGGAGGCGGCGCAATGACTGCCAAGAAAGATATGACCGAGGCCGAGCGCGATCGTCATCACGCCGAGCGCATGGGCAAGCGCAAGGCTGCGCGCGACCGTATGCTGGCGACCAAGACGGAAG
>JAPYQV010000485.1 GCA_029937205.1 Alphaproteobacteria bacterium | reverse complement strand
ACTTCTGCCATGGCGAGAGGCGGCCGTAGGTTTGCCGCAGGACGCGATCCACCCGGCCCTGCAGGCGCGAGACCTCTTCCAGGATATTGACGCCGCTGCCATCGCTCAGGTGACGCAGTTCGTGAATCTTGCCTTCGATCTCGGCAATCGGTTTTTCGAAATCCAGATAGCTGCTCATTATGTCGCTAATTTCGCCTTTTGTATCATCGTGATTCGTCATGAATCTACGCCAATTTGTGTCGCCGCGCCATGTTAGCGCCGTTTTGCGGCGAGTGGATGATGATCGCGCACCACCGCCTTCAGCCGTTCGTCCAATATATGGGTATAAATCTGGGTGGTTGAAATATCCGCATGTCCTAGCATTTTTTGCACCGCGCGCAAATCGGCGCCATTGGCCAGAAGGTGGCTGGCGAAGGCATGGCGCAGCACATGGGGCGATACTTTTTCCGGCGGAATATTGGCCTCGACGGCGAGAATTTTCAGCATTTGCGCGAATCGATGTCGGGTGAGATGGCCGTCGCGTGACGGAAACAGCCATTTGGAGCGCTCATTTTTGCCCATATGCAGCGCCCGAAGCGGCAGGTATGCCGCCAGCGCCGCCGCCGCCGGTTCGCCGACCGGAACGATGCGCTCCTTGCCACCCTTGCCGCGCACCAGCAGGCATTGTCGCCCCTCAACGACATTCTCCAGTGGCATGCTGACCAGTTCGGAAACGCGCAGGCCGGTGGCATAGAGCAGCTCGGCCAGGGCGACCAGGCGAAGCGCATCGGCGCGCGCGCGTGGGCGCTCGGACGCATTCGCTACCCGTGCCCGGGCCGCGTCCAACAAGCAGGCAACCTGGTCCTCGCTCAGGATTTTGGGCAGCGGCCGGTCAAGGTGCGGCCCCTCGATCGTGGCGCAGGGGTCGTCGGGGCGCATGTCCTCCGACTGAAGAAAGCGGTAAAATTGCCGGAGCGCCGAGAGACGGCGCGCCGCCGTGCGCGGTGCCATGCCGCGCTCGGCCAGCTCGCTGAGATGGGCGCGGACTTGGGCGCCATCGGCGCCGGCGAGATCACAGCCGCGCGCCTCCTGGGACTGTTGGAATTGCTCGATATCGCGCCTGTAACTGGTCACGGTATGGGCCGCAGCGCCGCGTTCGGAGAGCATCATCTCCAAAAACATCTCCAGCGCGCGCGCGTCTTTGCTGTCGCTCCCGCCTCCCGCGCCATGCGCGGGGGCCATTACAAACCGCCCGCCAGCGCGGCTTCGACGGCAACCGCCTGGGCGTCCTTTTCCAGGCCGACGGCGCGCAGCGCGGCAATAGCCTCCGCCAGAGTGCTCAGACCGGCATGCTCCGGACCGCCGGCACCAAGGCCGAGAAGTGCGAGCAATACGGTTTCGCCGAGCCGTCCATTCTCCGAGGCGTTGCGCAAGGCGAAATGCAGCGCCGGCGAAGCGACGGCACTGGGTTCGCTAAGCGGCCCGGCGAGCAGGACATCCCACTGTTCGGGGGCGATCGTGCGGCCGAGCGAGGCGAGCAAGGTGAGGAGCAAACCACCGCGGCGATAGGCCTCCGGGTCGGTCGCGCCGCCCTGCGCCTGCCACCACACATCGAGCATGCCCGGATCGACCTCGCTATCATCTCCGGTCAACGCGATCAGCGGCCAAAGCGCGATTGCCGCCTGTTGCGCTTCCGGATTGTTGCTGCGTTGCGCCACAGCCACGTCGAACCAGCGACGCGCTTCTTCCCAGTGCCCGGAGGCAAAATAGGCGCGCCCGGCCTTGCCGGCGAACCAGGCGAAATCAGGCCCTGCCTGAACCGTTTGCATGGCCGGCAACAGGACCCGCGCCATGGTGGGAAAGCGCGTCTCGTGCTGGGCGCGCTCGAGCGCGATGGCGATGACCTCGGCGCGCGCCGTCGGCACGGTCTCGGCGAGAACCGCCTGGTAGAGCATGGCACGGGCGAGCGGCCCTGACATGGTTTCGCTTTGGCTGATCGGGTTGACGCGTTGCTCGGCGGTAAACGCCGCCTGGGCATAGAGCGCGCCGACGCTCTCCGCCGGCAGGGCGCCGACCGCCTCGGCTCGCTCCGCCGCCATCAGGCGCAATTCGATGTCGCTGTCCGGTGTGCTGGCGATCAGGCGGAGCAGTGCCGGGTTGGCCACATCGAGCGCATTGCGGGGTGTCTCGATGCCCATATTGCGCAGCATCGCGACCACCAGCGGCGAGGGATTTGGCAGGGAATTCAACGCCGCTTCGCCGTAACCGTTCATGCCATTGATCAGGGTGACGAATGCGGCTTCCGGCGCGTAGCCGCTCTCGCGCAGCAAATCGAGGCCCAAACTGGCCGCTTCATGTTCCTGGTTCTTGCTTTGGCAAAAGATCAAGGCGCGCTGCCAATAGCTATCCGTCGAGAGGTCGATGCGCGCCCGCGCCTGCTCGCAGGCGGCTTCGAAATCGAGCTTGAGGAACATGCGGTCGCTATCGTAGCGCGCAATGATATCTTCGAAGTCACCGCTCGGTGCGGCGCGAAGCAACGCAATGGCGACGCCAAATTCACCCATGTTGGCGAGAATGTCGGCGCGCAGGCGCAACAGCGCGCCGGTTTCCGCCGTCCCGTCGCGCGGCGCCGTGCCGGGCGAGAGCAGCAATTTCAGCGCCGCCGAGCGCATCGCCGGAGAGCGCGCCTCAATCGGCAGGCGCGGCATCAACAGCGTCACCAGATCGCGCCGCGTGCCGTGCCAGAGCGCGTTCGGGAAGCCGCCCGACTGCTCGGCCAACAGGCCAACAT
>JAPYQV010000020.1 GCA_029937205.1 Alphaproteobacteria bacterium | reverse complement strand
AATGAATAGAAGGCCGCAAGCATGGCGTTCGATTGGAATTTTTTGCAGAGCTTTATCGCCGTCGCCGACGCGGGCTCGCTGTCCGGCGCCGCGCGCGCCCTCGGTGGCAGTCAGCCGACCATGGGCCGCCACGTCGGCGCGCTTGAGGCGGCGCTCGGCGTACGCCTGTTCGAGCGCACCGCGCACGGCCTGGAACTGACGGCGACCGGCACCGATCTGCTCGAACATGCGCGCCACATGGCCGCAGCAGCCGGCCGGCTGTCCCTCACCGCGGAAGGCCGCTCGGAAGCGATTGCCGGCACCATCCGCATCACCGCCAGCGAGATCGTCGCCACCTTTATATTGCCGGATATTCTGACCAAGCTGCGCCGGGCCGAACCGGAAATCGAAATCGAGCTGGTTGCCTCCGACCGCACGGAAAACCTGCTACAACATGAAGCCGATATCGCGCTTCGCATGTACCGCCCGACACAGGCTGACGTCTTTACCCGCAAGGTCGGTGATCTTCGCCTCGCCATGTTCGCCGCACACAGCTATATAAAGCGTCGCGGCGCGCCACGCGCGCTCGAGGATTTCCAGCATCACGACATCATCGGCTATGACCGCAGCGACCAGATTATCCAGGGATTTCGCGCCGCCGGGCTGGATGTGGGCCGGCATTTCTTTTCGTTCCGCTGCGACAATCAAGTGGTGTGCTGGCGCATGTGCGTCGCCGGCTTCGGCATCGGATTCAATCAACTCGAAATCGGCGCCGCCGAACCACGCGTCACCCGGATCGACCTCGACACCGACCTTCCGAGCCTGCCGATCTGGCTGACCGCCCACTCCGAACTAAAAACCAGCCGCCGGGTGCGCCGCGTCTTCGATTTTATTGCCGACGCGCTGGTCGAGAAATCCTGAAGGTCAGGCACCGATGGCTCTCCCGCCGCGGATCGATTCAGACATGGGTGGCTATAAATCGGCAGCTGGCGGAATATAACTTTATGTCTCGCCCGGACAACCAACCAGCCACACCGCCCGCGCGCCTGCTGCCCGACCGGGCGCTACCGCCCTACGCTTACCTGCCGGGCCAAACGCCGCATCCGACGCGTGACCGTGACGGCCACAGTTTCGCAGTTGAGTCCGATGCGCCCGATGCGCCGGCACCGCCCGATGCGGAGAATTGGCGGTTCTGCCCTGACTATCTCTACGGCATCGACCTCTTCAATCATGGTTATTGCTGGGAAGCCCATGAAGCCTGGGAGGGGTTGTGGGTCGCCTGCGGCCGGCAGGGAACGCAAGCGATATTCCTGCAGGCGCTCATCAACCTCGCCGCCACCGGGTTCAAGGCGCGCTGGGGAAGTGCCCGTGGCATGCAGGCAAACGCGAGGACCGCGGCGCGGCTATTCCAAGCGGCGGCGCAGCAACTTGGCCCGAAAAGCAAATGCTATATGGGGTTCGACGTTCATGCCCTTGCGGCGCAGGCTAAAGCGCTACGTGATCGGCCGCTTGCGGTTAATCCCGAGGCGCCCGGCGCCTTACCTTTCGACCTGGTGCTGCGCCCCGAATAGGGGGCTTGAAACACGGGCGCTCTCTGCACGACACTCATCGGCAGCATGCCCAAAAAACGCCTTCTCATCGTCGCGCACGCGCCATCGCGCAATACCCGGAAGCTGTTCGACGCCGTTGTCGCAGGCGCGCGATCGGACGAGACTGGGAACGTCGCGACCGTGGCGCTCAGCCCCTTCGACACAGGGCCGGAAGATGTCCTTGCGGCAAACGCCATCATTCTCGGCACAACCGAAAATCTCGGTTATATGAGCGGCGCCCTGAAAGATTTTTTCGACCGCTGTTACTACCCGTGCCTGGAGAAGACCGAGGGGCTGCCTTATTGCCTTTACGTGCGTGCCGGTCAGGACGGCACGGGAACCCGGCGCGGGGTGGAAACAATTGTGACCGGTCTGCGTTGGCGCGCGGCGCAAGAGGCGCTGATCTGCCGGGGCGAGTGGCAGGACGCCTTCGCCGAGCAGTGCCGCGAACTCGGGGCCGCCATGTCAGCCGGCCTCGATATCGGCATCTTCTAGAGCATTTCAGGAAGTCCCGGAATGAACCGACGCCAGATTAGGCAAACGTTTCGACCAGCTCTTGCAGCCGGGCTTTAGCATCCGCGAGTATGGCAACGCCGTCACCGACCAGAAGGGTATCGAAATCGAGATCCAATAATTCGCGCACGCTCTGGCGCAGGCGGGCCGGATCATCCATGACCCGTTCCGGCAGCATTGCGCAACGGCCCGCCGGGTTGCCGATAACCGCATCGCCGACGATCAGGATTCCGCGCTCGCGCCAATAAAGCGCCACTTCACCGGGTGACTTTCCGGCCGCGGCCACCACCTCCAACGGCCCAATCCGGTCGCCGACGGCGATATTTTCGTCAATCTCCGTATTCTGGCTTCGCGCATGGTCGGCATCGTCGCCGTGGATCGCCGTTTGCGCGCCCGTTCGGGTCCGTACCCGGTTGGCGGCGCGCGAATGGTTGCGATTGGTCAAAACAATCCGGGCAACGCCTTCGCCGGCAATGGCGTCGATGTCGCTCTCCGTCGGCTCGACGGGATCAACACAAATATTACCGTGCGCGTCGAGAATAAGATGACCATTAAAGTCATAGCCGTGCGGTTCCGAAAACCACGACCAGGTCAAAATTCCGCTGACGATCTCTCGCATCTCCCGCTCCGTTACGCGATTGCCACCGTGTAAATGCTAGCACGCGGCACAGAGAATGGTTAGGCCCGGCCCATGGCTACGCCGTAAAAAAAGGGCTCAGCCTCAATTCGGCAAAGCCCCGGACAAAAATGGAGCGGGCGATGAGATTCGAACTCACGACTTCAACCTTGGCAAGGTTGCGCTCTACCCCTGAGCTACGCCCGCGTCCCAGCCTGTTCGGCTAGCAGGGGATATTACGTCATGCGTCCGCGCATTCAAGCCCTCTATCGCAATTCGGTGTTATCATGGCGGGTAATATTGTGAACCGTTCAACATGGAACGATCTATGGCGTTAGAAAACGACGATTTGTTGCGGCGATTGCAGGAACTCGGCATCGCCCATCAAACCCACGAGCATGCGGCGGTTTTTACCGTCGAGGAGGCGCAGCGCCATTGCGGCCATTTACCCGGCGCGCATTGCAAGAATCTTTTCTTCAAGGACAAGAAAGGCCAGCTTTGGCTGGTCGTCACATTGGATGACCGCAAGGTCGATATCAAGACGCTGCAAAAAGCCATCGGCGCGGCGCGGCTCTCGTTCGGCAAGGCCGAGTTGCTGATGGAGGTACTCGGCGTCATCCCTGGCGCGGTGACGCCGTTCGGCCTGATCAACGACACCGAACAGCGCGTGCAAGTCATCCTTGACGCCGAGATGATGGCGGCGGATTTGCTCAATTATCACCCCTTGCGCAACGATGCGACGACGGCGATTACCCCGGCCGATCTGCGCCGCTTTATCAGCGCCTGCGGCCACAGCGCGCGCGACCTCAACATTCCCCCACCAGACGCTGGTTCGGCGTAATTGCATCAGCGCAAAATTCGCGCTAACAACGGCTAGCCGATTGAAATTGGAGCAGGCATGGATGAGTTAATCGGGCAGAATATCGGCGCAGCCGGCGCCATCGTCGACAGCACCACGGAGAGCTTCGTCGCCGATGTGGTCGATGCGTCGATGGAATCGCCCGTCATTGTCGATTTTTGGGCACCCTGGTGCGAGCCCTGCAAGACCTTCGGGCCGCTTCTCGAAAAAGTGGTGAATGCGGCCCAGGGCAAGGTCAAGCTGGTTAAGGTCGATATCGACCAGAACCAGGAGATCGCCATGCAGATGCGCATCCAGTCGATCCCGGCGGTGTTCGCCTTCAAGAACGGCCAGCCGGTGGACGGCTTTGTCGGCGCGCAATCGGAAAGCCAGATTAAGAGCTTCGTCGAGCGTCTCACCGGGCCGATCGGCCCGACGCCGGTGGAGCAGGCCATGGAGCAAGCCGCCCAGGCTTTGGAAGCGGACGATTTCAACAGCGCCGCCAACATCTATTCGCAGGTGCTGAAGCACGCACCGGACGAGACCGGCGCCATCGCCGGCATGGCGCGCTGTATGATCGGTCTCGGCGATGCACCCGGCGCGCGTGAAATTCTCGATGCGGTTGACGAAACGATTGCCAAGCATGCCGATATCGAGGGCGCCCGCGCGGCGCTGGAACTGGCCGAGCGCTCCGAGGAATCCGGCGATGAAGCCGAGTTGCGCGCCCGTCTCGCGGCCGATGAGAACGACCACCAGGCGCGCTACGATCTCGCCACGGCGCACTACGCCGCCCAGCGCAACGAAGAGGCGATCGACGAATTGTTGGAGCTCGTGCGCCGCGAGCGGACCTGGAATGAGGAAGCGGCGCGCCAAATGTTGCTGCAGATATTTGAGGCGCTCGGCCCGACCCACGAACTCTCAGCCGGCGGCAGGCGCAAACTGTCGGCCATTCTGTTCGCTTAGCCGGCGGCGAGACGAGCGACCAGATGGGGCAGGAATTAAATCAATGGACGACGGGGGAATTGCCCGCAACCATTCCTATTTTTCCCCTCACCGGCGTGCTGTTGCTGCCGGGCGGGCGTCTGCCGCTGAACATATTCGAGCCGCGTTATCTTGAGATGACCGAGGATGCCATGTCGACGAACCGCATCATCGGCATGATCCAACCGAGCGATCCCTATTGCCGTGCCTTCGAGCCGAAAACCTACGACACCGGCTGCGCCGGCGAGATCACCGAATATGAAGAGACCGAGGATAACCGGATTCTGATTACGCTGAGCGGTCTGTGCCGCTTCGACGTGGTGCAGGAACTGCCGCGCGATGAGGTCTCCTATCGCCGCGTCCGGGCGGGTTATCAATCCTATGAATGCGATCTCATCCGTGACAACGCTATGACGCTCAACCGCGACAATTTGATCGCCGCGCTCAGAAATTTTTTTACTGCGCGCGGCATGAGCGCCGATTGGTCCGCCATCGACGAGCTGTGCAACGAAGATCTCATGACCAGCCTGGCTATGGCCTGCCCGTTCGGGCCGAGCGAAAAGCAGGCGCTATTGGAATGCCGCGAGACGAAGGAACGCAGCGCCATGTTCCAGGCGCTGTTGGAAATGGCGGCCCATGAGCGCGACGGCATGGACGGCTCTGATGCCCCGCAATAGATTTAATCGCAAGCACCTAAGGACAGGCACCTAAGGAGATGAGGACATGAGCGATACAAACGCCGGGGTCGATCCCAAGCTCTTGGAGATTCTGGTCTGCCCGGTCAGCAAGGCGCCGCTGCGCTACGATGCGGATGCTCAGGAACTGATCAGCGATACCGCCAAACTCGCCTATCCCATCCGCGATGGTATTCCGATCATGTTGCCGGACGAAGCCCGGCAGCTCGATTCGGATTAGGCCCGGCGCCATGGCTTCCCCACACGAGACGGTCCATTGGCCGACGGAAATTCGCTACAAGAGCGCCGAAAAAGCGCTCGAAGTCGATTTCGACGATGGCGAATGCTATCATTTACCGGTCGAATTCCTGCGCGTCGAAAGCCCGTCGGCCGAAGTCATGGGGCACGGCGAGGGCAAAACCATCGTCCCTGGCCGGCGTGCGGTCGGCATCATGGAAGTTGAGCCGGTCGGCAATTACGCCGTCAAAATCCGCTTCGACGATCTGCACGACACCGGCATCTATTCCTGGACCTATCTGCGTTATCTCGGCGAAGGGCAGAAGGAAATCTGGGCGGACTATTTGCGCGCGCTGGAAGAAAAAGGCCTGAGCCGGGAGCCTTAGTTTTCAGGCCCCTCAAACGCCGGGCGCACGCATCCGCGCGCTTGGCTACCTCGTATTAACTCGGGCGCGCGGTCGCGCTTGCCGGAATGCATGAAGCATTCCGGTGGGTGCATTATCGACGAGGAAAATTATTTGTTTAGCCGAGAAAGTCTTCGACCACAGCGTTGAATTTTTTCGGGTTCTCAAAAAACATGAAGTGCGAACCGCCTTCTTCGGCGTCGAAAATGACGCATTCGGCGCCGCGGATTTGTTCGGCCAGCCAGTGCTGCGTATGGGCCGGAAATATACTGGCGTCGCCGCCGACCACCAGTGTCGGCAGGCGGATGGTGGCGATTATATCACGCCAATCGATCATGCAGTGATGGTAGAGGAGGTCCGCCGCGTGACGGCGCGGCAGGTTGAGATTTTCATGCGCGATCCAGAGCATGTCTTCGCGTGTCACGCGCTCGGTAAACATGCCGGCGAGCAAATCGGCGGTCGCCTCACCGTCCGTTGCCGCAAGCACACCGCGCTGAAATTCCGCCAGGGCGGCGGGATCGGCAAACAAACAGCCGAGCGCCTCGTGCTCGGCCTCGGGCCAACCGGGCATGCCGGTGACCAGCGCCGCCTCGTCGACCAAAATCAAGCGAGACGGGCGCTCCGATCCGAACAGGTCGAGATAACACCAGCTCACCGAACAGCCCATGGAATGGCCCAACAGGTCGACATCATGGAGATCGAGCGCGATCAATACCTCACGTAAGTCAGCCGCCAGTCGGGCGATGCGGTAGCCGCTCTCGGGTTTGTCCGACAGGCCGTGACCACGTTGGTCGAGGGCGATGACGCGCCGGTTCTCGGCCAGGGCGCTGATCTGGTATTTGAATTCGGCGGCGCTTTGCGACCAGCCGTGCAGCATCGCCAGCGGCTTGCCATCGCCGGCCTCCTGATACTTAAGCTTGATGCCGCCGGATATCGTGACGGATTTATGGGCAACCGATAGGGCCATACAAATCCTCCTTCGGCGCTACTTACTTGGCGAGGGCGTCGGCGCGCTCGGCGGAAGATTCACTTCCGCGGCTACCGGGAACGCAGCCGCCGCAAACGGTCAGGGTTTGCGCGGTGATGAAACGGCCGCGTTCGCTGGCGAGAAAAACCGCCATGTCGGAAATCGAATCCGGCGTCAGCAGGGCGCCGAGCATATTGCCGCGCATGCTGTCATTGTAGAGCGCCTCATAGGGCGCGCCGGCGGCTTCGGCCATGCCCTTGTGCGCATCCCGCGCCATCTTGGTTTCAACCCAGCCCGGCGCGATGCTGTTGACCCGTACGCCATGGCCACCGAGCTCATCGGCAAGGCAGTGCATGAATGCATTGAGTCCGTTTTTCGATGCCGCATAGGCGCCCCAGCCGGCGCTGTGCGCCCCCGCCGCGATCGAGGACACAAAAATCACCGACGCTTCGGCACCGGATTTGATCAGCGCCGGAAAGACCGCGCGGGTAATCAGAAAGGGCGCCGTCAGATTGATCGACAGCATCGCCTTCCAGGTTTCCGGCGCCATATCCGGCGTGTCCTCGAGAGTGCAGATGCCGGCATTGTTGACGAGAATATCGAGGCCGCCGAGATTGCCGCAGGCCTCGCTGCACATGGCCGCAATGGCATTCTCATCGGCTAAATCGGCGAGCGCCGGAAAGGCGGTGCCGCCTGCTTCTTGGATCGCCTCAAGGGTGGCTGAGACGCGTTCCAGGCTGCGTCCATGCACGGCAACCGTGGCGCCCTCGCGCGCCAGGGCCTCGGCAATATCGCGTCCGATGCCGTTGCCGGCACCGGTGACCAGCGCCCGCTTGCCGGAGAGCGATGTATCCATGGCGGGCTTACCTGGCGCCGAAGCGGTGGCGTTGGCTCTTCTCGAAATATTGCTGGTGGTAATCCTCGGCCGTCCAATAGTCGCCCGCCTGAACCACTTCCGTCGCCACTTTGGCGCTGTTTTCGAGCTTGGCGCGCGACGCTGTTGCGGCTGCCTCCTGCGCCGGACCATGCGCGAACACCGCCGAGCGGTACTGGGTGCCGACATCCGGTCCCTGGCGATTGAGCTGCGTCGGATCATGACTCTGCCAGAATATGTCGAGCAATTCTTCGTAACTGATGCGCTCGGGGTCGTACTCGACCTGTACCACTTCGGCATGCCCGGTGCGTCCGGTGCAGACCTGCTCGTAACTCGGATTGGTGGTATCGCCGCCCATGTAGCCGACCGATGTTGAGATCACGCCGTCGACCTGACGGAAGACATGCTCGGGCTTCCAAAAACACCCGGCGCCGAACGTTGCTTTTTCACTCATGGCATCTCTCCTTTATTCCCTGTCCGATTTATAGCGGTTCCCCGAGCCGCCGGCAAAGCGGCTATAGGGAAATTTCTGTGCCACGGCGCACTCAAAGCGGCTCGCCGCGCGCCAGACGCGGCAGCTCGCCGACCGCGCCCATGGCGTGGCGCATGAACAGGCGTTTCACGCGCGGCATGCGATTGACCGCCGCCAGGCCGAGATCGCGCGCCAGGCGGAGCGGCGCGATGTCGTTGGAGAACAGGCGGTTGAGCCCATCGGTCACGGCGATCAGGGACATCGTATCGAAGCGCCGCCAGCGTTCGTAATGGGCGAGCAGATCCGGTGTGCCGATATCGAGGCCGAGGCGCGCCCGGTCGACGATCAGCTCGGCCAGCACCGCCACATCGCGCACGCCGAGATTGAAGCCTTGGCCGGCGAGCGGGTGAATGGCATGGGCGGCATCGCCGGCGAGCGCCAAGCGCGTCGCCGCATAGTGATTTGCGTGGGTCAGCCCGAGCGGATAACTCCAGCGCGGGCCGGCAAATTCGAGCTCACCGAGATAATCGCCGAAGCGCGCTTCCAGCTCGGCCTGAAATCCGTCGTCCGGTAGCGCCATCAGATGTGCCGCGTCAGCGCTTTTCTCAGTCCAGACGATCGACGCGCGGTCCCGCGTCATGGGCAGGATGGCGAACGGGCCGGCGGGCAGAAAGCGTTCCTGGGCAATGCCGCGGTGCGGCCGTTCGTGAGCCACCGTGCAGACGATGCCGTTCTGATCATAGGACCAATCCACAGTGTGGATGCCAGCGGCCTGGCGCAAGCGCGAACGCCGGCCATCGGCGGCCACGGCAAGGCGCGCTGAAACACGGCGGCCATCGGCGAGTTTCGCTTCGATGTGCTCGCCCGCCGGCGTCAGCTCAAGCACCGACACCGGCGCCAGATGGCGCAAGTTCGGGCACGCCGCCGCCGCGTCGAGAAGGGCGATGCGGGTGACGCGGTTCTCGACGATCCAGCCGAGCGGATTATCGCCGACATCGCGGTGATCATAATGGAGAAAGAGCGGTGCGTTTTGGTCGGTCACACGGATTTCCAAAATCGGCTCGGCCTCGGCGGCCATAGCGTCCCAGACGCCAATGCCGTCGAGTACGCGCTTCGAGCCAAAGGCGATCGAGCACACCCGGCCGTCGAACGCAGCCGCGCGCGTGCGCTCAGGGTCCTCGCCATCCATGACCACCACGTCGAGCCCGGCGCGCGCCAACGCCACGCCAAGGCTGAGCCCGACCAGGCCACCGCCGGCAATCGCCACATCGGTGGTAATTTGCCCGTCCACAGTCATATGCCTAAACTCGGTTTGATGCGCATGGGCGCTAGCATAACCGAGAGAATGGAGAGCCATAAGAGATATGACGGCGGATTGGCATGAAATGAGCGCCTTGGCATTGGGCGCGGGTATCGGGCAAGGCGAGATCGACGCCAGCGAACTGTGCGACTATTTCCTTGAACGCATCGAGCGTATCGACACTGAGCACAATATCTATCTCCGCACCACCCCCGAGCGCGCCCGCACCGAGGCCGCCGCCGCTGCCGAAAGGGCGCGCCAGGGCCTGCGTCTCAGCCCGCTCGAT
Source organism: Alphaproteobacteria bacterium (assembly GCA_029937205.1). GTDB lineage: Bacteria > Pseudomonadota > Alphaproteobacteria > UBA828 > UBA828 > PTKB01. Next base: position 5,570 of record JAPYQV010000020.1, on the reverse strand, counting down.
GGCGTTCCGATCTCGTGGAAGGATCTCTACGATACTGCCGGCGATGTCACCAGCCATGGTGCAAAGGTGCTGCAGGAGCGCGTCGCCGTGAAAGACGCGACTGTGGTGGCGCGGGCAACCAAGGCCGGCCTGGTGTGCCTCGGCAAGACCAACCAGACCGAATTCGCCTTCTCGATTCTCGGTATCAATCCCAATTACGGCACCCCGGCCAATCCGTTCGACGACAACGTCGCGCGGCTGCCCGGTGGCTCGACCTCGGGTGGCGCCGTATCTGTTTCGCGTGGACTGGCAGCGGCCGCCATCGGATCGGATACCGGTGGCTCGGTGCGCGTGCCGGCGGCCTGGAACAGCCTCACCGGGCTCAAAACCAGTTTCGGCTGCCTGCCGCTAGAGGGCGTACTCGGCCTCTCCACCAGCATGGACACGGTCGGCCCGCTCGCCCGTGATGTCGCCGACGCGGCGGCGCTCTATACCGCGTTGATGGGGCGCTACGGCGCCGGAAACTGCCATGCGCCGGATCTCAGCGGCGTCGACCCGGCGCGCCTCAATCTGGCGCTGCCGTCAAATCTGGTGTGGCAAGGCCTGGACTCAGGCGTCGAACGGGCGGCGCGCGGCGCAGTGGCACGCCTCCAAGCCGCCGGCGTGCGCGTGCAAGAGGCCGAAATTCCGGAATTTGACGAAGTTGAAGCGCTGATCAGCCATTTCGGCCCATTTCATGCCGCCGAATGCCATGCTCTCTGGCACGAATTTATCGAAGCGCAGCCGAATCTGGTCTATGCGCCAATTCTAGAGCGTATTCGACTCGGCGGAAAAATGCCGGCCAGCACCGTCGAAGGCGCCAAACAGGGCCTCAGAAAGCTCACACCGGCGCTGCACGCCCGCATGCGCCAGGTCGGCGTGCTCGCCATGCCGACGATTGCCATCAGCCCGCCCGCCATTGCCGAGCTCGAAAGCGATTTGGAGGCCTGGAAAGCGGCCAATGTCATGACCCTGCGCAATACCCGGCTCGGCAACTTTCTCGATTGCACAGCGCTCACCTTGCCCTGCGGCAAGGACGATAACGGCATTCCCGTCGGCTTGATGCTGATGGCACCCTCGGGCTGGGAGGAGCGGCTGTTGCGCATGGGCAGCGCCCTGGAGGCAATATTGCTTGCCTAATTAATGAGCGCATCATCTGTACAGCCTAATTAATAATCATATTTGATTTTCACGGTTTCTCACAAATTCCATAACCTATTGTATTAGAGCGATAAATTCCCCTGCCAAAAACTGGCACGATTCTTGAGATATGCGAGTCTGAAATCATAATCGGACGGGGAACGGGACATGGAATTTGTTCGGCGGGCGCTCGCTATTGGCGCTATCAACATACTTGCTTTGGCGCTTTCGGGGCGCGCATTCGCGGCTGAGGAATCCGCCATCGACAGCGGCGATACCGCCTGGCTTCTGACGGCCACGGCGATCGTCCTGATGATGACCATACCGGGCCTGGCGCTGTTCTATGGCGGCATGGTGCGCAAGAAGAACGTGCTCTCGATGCTGATGCAAAGTTTCGCCATCACCTGTGTCGTCTCATTAGTCTGGATGATCGCCGGCTACAGCCTCACATTCGCCAATGGCGGCGCCTTTTACGGCTCATTCGATAATGTTCTCTTGCTCGGCCTGACGCCCGATTCGGTAAGCGGCACCATTCCCGAAGTCCTGTTCGTCATCTTTCAGATGACTTTCGCCATTATCACCCTGGCCCTGATCACCGGCGCCACCGCGGAACGCATGAAATTCGGCGCGCTGCTGGTGTTTGTCGTCATATGGACCTTGGCGGTCTACGTGCCTGTCGCCCATTGGGTATGGGGCGGCGGCTTCCTCAGCGATGCCGGCGTGCTGGATTTCGCCGGCGGCACTGTGGTGCATATTAATTCCGGCGTTGCCGCGCTTGTTGCCGCCCTGGTGCTGGGCCGGCGGATCGGCTTTCAAAAGGAGAATATGGCGCCGCATAATTTGACCCTCGGCGTGGTCGGTGCCGGCCTGCTGTGGGTTGGCTGGTTCGGCTTTAACGCCGGCTCGGCGCTCGCCGCCGACGGCGCCGCCAGCATGGCGATGATCGTAACGCAAATCGCCAGCGCCTGTGCCACCCTGATCTGGATGCTGGCGGAATGGCTGCTGACCGGCAAACCGAGCGTTTTGGGCATTATTTCCGGCGGAATGGCCTGCTTTACCGCCGCTTATTGGCTCAAACGGCGCCTGCGTTATGACGATTCGCTCGATGTCTCCGCGGTGCACGGCATCGGCGGCATGGTCGGCGCCATATTAACCGGCGTCTTCGCGACCGAAGCAATTGGCGCCGCCGCCGGCGCAATCGATGGCAATGGCGGCCAGGTTTTGACCCAGCTTTACGGCGTCGCGGTCACCATTGCCTACACTGGCGTGGTGACCTTCGTCATCTTGAAAGCCATCGATCTCACAATTGGTCTCCGGGTGACGGAAGAGAGCGAACGGGAGGGTCTCGATATTCGCGCCCACGGCGAATCCGTGGCCTAACGGACGAAACGGAACAAAAAGGGACTAAAAGGAACTAAAGACTGCGGTAAAAATATTTTCCGGCTTCGCGAACTCGCTGATTAACATCCGCCTCCTGATCTGTTATGTTGTTAAGTTCAATTCGTAACAGCAGAATACAACACCTTGTTTTAAAAGGCAGGAGGCGGGTTTGAAGACGCCCAGAATAACGGCGCTTTTGGAGCGCTTAAGCGCATGACGGCGAGTAGCGAAGGGGCTCGGCGGGCACCATTTTTGCCCGAGGCGGCGAGTCGTTTTTTACGCCGCCGCGCGGTTCAATTGGCCGGGCTGGTTGTGTTGGCCGTGGCCGGCGTACTCGCCCTCGCCCTGATTACCTACGCGCCGGGCGATCCGTCCTTCAATACCGCCAATTCGCGCGGCATCGCCAATCTCGCCGGTCTTCCGGGCGCCTATGCCGCAGATCTGCTGTTGCAGGCGGTGGGCGCCGGCGCGGCCCTGTTGGTGGCGATCCTCGCCGCTTGGGCGTGGGCCCTGCTTGCGTGCCGGCCCATGCGCCTTCTGTGGCTACGCTTCGCGCTCAATCCGCTCAGTATCGTTCTCGCCGCGACCGGTTTCGCCAGTATGACGTCGCCCCTGGGCTGGCCGGTCGAGGCCGGTTTCGGCGGCGGCGGCGGCGGCGCTGTAATCGCGGCGCCACTTGGCACCATTCTGCACGGCTGGGGCGCCGGACCGCTGGCGCTCACGGTCATCGCCTTCACCCTTTCGGCAATTGCCTTTTGTATCGCTGCGGGGTTGCCGTGGCGTGAATGGCGGGCGCTGTTCGGCGCTGCCTGGGCGGCGCTCCGCCTGTCTGGCTTGTTATTCTTCCGGGGCGCCAAGTGGGTGCACGGTAAAACAACACCGAAATTCGCCGAGGCGGACGCGGAACAGCCGCAAAAGAGCAAGCGCGAGAAGGCTGCTCCACGCGCACCGCGATTCACGCTGCCGAAACTCCAGCTTCCGGCGCTACCCTTCAAAGGACGCAATAGCGCCCGCGCCGAGCCCCGGCTTTATGACGACGGCGAAGCGAATGAGGACGCGGTGCCGGAAGGTAAGCGCGAACCCAATCTGCTGACGCGTAAACGCGCCAAAAAGAAAATCGTCGAGGAAACACCGCGCAAGACCAAGCCCGGCAAGCGCGCGGCGCGAGAGAGCCAGCAGACGCTTGATTTGAATGTCGGGCATGAATTCGAACTGCCGCCGTTGGATCTATTGGCCGCGCCATCGGCGAAGAGCCGTAAACCGGTGCTGGCCGAGAACGCGCGCGAACAGAATGCCGCGCTGTTGCTTACCGTGCTCGAGGATTTCGGCGTCTTCGGCGAGATCGACAAAGTGCGCCCCGGCCCGGTGGTGACGCTCTATGAATTTATCCCACGCGCCGGCACACGCACGGCGCGGGTGATCGCGTTGGCCGATGATATCGCGCGCTCCATGAGCGCCATCTCGGTGCGCGTCGCAACCATTCGCGGCCGTAATGTGATCGGCATTGAGCTGCCCAACAATGACCGTGAGATGGTCTATCTGAGTGAGCTGCTGGCGAGCGAGAATTATGAAAACACCGCCGCCAGCCTGACCCTCGCGCTGGGCAAAGATATCAGCGGCGCGCCGGTCATCGCCGATCTCGCGCGCATGCCCCATCTGCTCGTCGCCGGCACCACCGGCTCGGGCAAATCGGTCGCCATCAACAGCATGATCCTTTCGCTCATCTACCGCCTGCCGCCGGACCAGTGCAAGCTCATCCTGATCGATCCGAAAATGCTCGAGCTCTCGATCTATGACGATATTCCGCATTTATTGACTCCCGTCGTCACCGACCCAGCAAAGGCCGTGGTGGCGCTCAAATGGACGGTGCGCGAGATGGAGAGCCGCTATCAGGCCATGTCCAAGCTCGGCGTGCGCAATATCACCGGCTACAACAAGCGCTTGGCCGAAGCCGCGCGCAGCGGAGAACAGCTAAGCCGCCGCGTGCATACCCATTTCGATGCCGAAACCGGCGAGCCGGTCTATGAGGATCAACCGCTCGACCTGACGCCGTTGCCGATGATTGTCGTGGTGGTCGACGAAATGGCGGACCTCATGCTGGTCGCCGGCAAGGATATCGAAGGCGCGGTACAGCGTCTGGCGCAGATGGCGCGCGCCGCCGGCATCCATATCATCATGGCGACGCAACGGCCCTCGGTGGATGTCATCACCGGCACCATCAAGGCCAACTTCCCGACCCGCATCAGCTTCCAGGTCACCTCCAAGATCGACAGCCGTACCATCCTTGGCGAGGCCGGCGCCGAGCAACTGCTCGGCCAGGGCGACATGCTCTATCTCGAAGGCGGTGGACGACTAACCCGCGTGCATGGCCCGCTGGTCAGCGACGCGGAAGTGGAAGCGGTGACGGACGCGCTGCGCGCCCAGGGCCGGCCCGATTACATCTCCGCCATCACCGAAGAGCCGGAATCAGACCTGCCCTCAACCGCCGATGCGGCCGCCGACGATCCGCTCTATGACCGCGCCGTCGAACTTGTGGTGCGCGAGGGCAAGGCGTCGACCAGCTTTGTCCAACGTCATTTGCAGATCGGCTATAACCGCGCGGCGCGCATTGTCGAGCGCATGGAATCGCAAGGCGTCATCAGCCAGGCCAATCACGCCGGCAAGCGCGAAGTGCTGATCGGCGAGGTCGGCTCGTTTCAAATGTAGCCGGGGTCCCGGCTCGCAAACCTACAAGTAATGTTGGCGTTCGGCAGAGAAGCGCTTACATAATATCGGCATGATAATTCGAATACCCGTCTGCCGGTCGGCATTTCTTCTCGTGGCACTATTGCTTTCAGCCTTCTTGGCGTTCGCACCGGCGCGCGCCGAGGAACCGACCCCGACAACCGATGAATTTGAGCAGGCGCTGGCAACGCCAGCCGTGCTCAATGCGGAGGAGGCAAGCTGGGTGCAACGGGCGGAAAAGTATTTTGCCTCCCTCGATTCAATCCGCGCCTCGTTTTTCCAAACCTCCTCCGAAGGCGGCACCGCCG
>JAPYQV010000484.1 GCA_029937205.1 Alphaproteobacteria bacterium | reverse complement strand
CGACACGCTCGGGCACAATCAAGGCGATGCCGCGCTACAGGCGGCGGCCAATTTGATGGCCGAGAGTGCCGGGCCCGGTGATCTGGTGGGCCGCATCGGCGGTGATGAATTTGCGCTCTGGCTCCGTGTCAGCAATGCGGCCGACGCCGAGGAACGGGCGGCGCGCCTGGCAAAGCTAGCCGCGGCGCTCTCGGTATATTCGGAGAATTTACCGGCGCCGCTCGGCATGGCGATTGGTATCGCCGTGTTCGAACCGGACTCCGATGAAGAGATCGATGAATTGTTCGCGCGGGCCGACCACGCAATGTATGCGGCCAAGCGCGATCGGGAGCGGGATTTTGTACTGGCGCCGCCGGCCAATAAAGCGGTGCCCGAGGCGGTAGTTAACATGGCAGCGGAGCGGAGCGATGGCGCAGTTCGGTGAAAGATTGGCTCAAGTGGGCGGGCGGGTGATGAAGCCTCTCTCGTCAAAATTTGACCGCCAGAAGGAATATGACGATGCCAAACGCGCCGCCGCTTCGGGCGAGACTTCCGTGCGCCTCGATCTTGCCAAGCGCGACGATCTGCAGCCCGAAGTTCTCTACTATTTGGCGGAAGATGGTGACGGCAGCGTGCGCCGCGCGGTTGCTGAAAACGAGGCGACGCCGAGACAGGCCGACGCCATGTTGGTCAACGATGACGATGACGATGTGCGTATTTCCCTGGCGCGCAAGATCGCCCGTCTGGCGCCCGATCTGAATGCCCAGGCGCAGGGCTGGCTACAGGAATTAACGCTGAAGATCCTCGACGATCTGTCACGCGACGAGCTGCCGCGCGTGCGCACCATTATCGCTGAGGAAATCAGGCATCTCGACAATCTTCCGCATGAGTTGGTCAAAAGGCTGGCGCGCGATGCCGAGCTCACCGTGTGCGCACCGATTCTCGAATATTCTCCCATGCTCGATGATGATGATTTGCTGGAAATCATGGCACTGGGACCGGTACGGGGCGCGCTTACGGCAATTTCGGCGCGCGAAAATCTGACGCCCCGACCGTCCGACGCAATATCCGAAAGTGGTGATTCGGACGCCATCGCGCAACTTCTCGCAAACTCGAGTGCACAGGTCCGGGAGGAAACACTGGACCAAATCGTCGACAATGCGGCGGATCAGCCGACATGGCATGAGCCGCTTGTGAAGCGCGACGACCTCTCCCATCGCGCGATCAAGCGCATATCGCGTTTCGTCACGTCTTCTCTGCTGTCCGTGCTGGAACAGCGCTATGACCTTGAAAGCGCAACGACGATTGAAATTGCCGAAGCGGTCGAGGAGCGCCTGAGCGCCGATGGACTGAATGAAACCGGACTGCCGGTTCATCGCGCCCAGGATCTGCACGGCGAAGGCAAGCTCAATGACGAAGAGGTCATGACCGCGATCGCCCGGGGCGATCAAAATTTTCTCATTGAGGCGTTGGCGCTCAAAACCGGATTTTCGGCCGAGTCGGTGGAACAGGTTCTGTCGTCGCAAAGCCCGATAATGCTGGTGGCGCTCTGTTGGAAAGCGGGGCTGGCGATGCGCACCGCCTTTCAGGCGCAGTTAAAGATCGCCCATATACCCTCCGGTGATCTCATCAGCGCCCGGGATGGCTTACACTACCCCTTCGATGGCGCGGAAATGCGCGAAATTCTGCGTTTCCTGTCAGATTAGCGAGCATAATAATCCTACTGAATGGCTCGTGCTTCCACAACATGTTGTGATATAAGCCGGCCATGAGCGCACATGTGGACCCCAAGAATATTCGGCCCGTCGCCTTTTCCGACGCTTTGGGCGAGCGATACCTGGCCTATGCGCTGTCGACGATCACCTCGCGATCTCTGCCCGACGTGCGTGACGGCCTCAAGCCGGTTCAGCGCCGCCTTCTCTTCGCCATGCGCGAGCTTAAGCTCGACCCGACCGCCGGTTACAAGAAATGTGCCCGTGTGGTGGGCGATGTCATCGGCAAATATCACCCGCACGGCGATGTCGCGGTCTATGACGCCATGGTGCGTCTGGCGCAGAGTTTTGCCGTGCGCTGGCCGCTGGTGGAGGGGCACGGTAATTTCGGCAATATCGATGGCGATAATGCCGCCGCCATGCGCTACACCGAAGCACGCCTGACGGAAGTCGCGGCGGTGCTGCTCGACGGCATTGGCGAGGACGCGGTCGAATTCCGCGATACCTATGACGGTGAGGAACTCGAGCCGATTGTCTTGCCGGCGGCCTTCCCCAACCTGCTTGCCAACGGCGCCAACGGCATCGCGGTCGGCCTCGCCACCAGTATTCCGCCGCACAATGCCGGTGAGCTGTGTGACGCTTTGCTGGTGTTGCTCAAGAATTCACGCGCCGACTTGAGCGAGCTGATTGCCTGCGTGCCGGGCCCGGATTTTCCCACCGGCGGCGTTTTGGTCGAGGACCCGGCGATGATTGCCGAGGCCTATGCCACTGGACGCGGCGGTTTTCGCGTGCGGGCGCGCTGGCACACGGAAAAGGTCGGGCGTGGGCAATATCAGATCATCGTCACCGAGATCATGCGTGATACAGTCCTGATCTTCGACGCGGGCACGCGCGTTCATGAACTCACCAATGGCGCGGGTGAGATTTTTGTTCTTTTTGCATACGGGGTCGACCCGGAAAACGTCGCCTTTCCGGACTTTCAGGACGCTGAAGCCCTCGGCGATTTTACGCCGCCCGACGGGTGGACCTATTCGACACGAGTCCTGGAAGAAGAATTCGTACTCGACAGCGAAGACACCACAAC
>JAPYQV010000483.1 GCA_029937205.1 Alphaproteobacteria bacterium | reverse complement strand
GAAGACGATGCGAAGCGTGCATCGCCAACAGCTGAAATGAGAGGCGGGCCATTGCCTGTACAAATGGCACCGGGCTGTTGCGCTCAGCCGATTTCCGGTCGAGGCGAACATCGTCATTGATGCTCGTTTCCAGAATGGGCCGTAAAGTACCGGGCGCGGGGTAGGAGAGTTGAAGAAGCTCATTTTGGTGAGCAGTACCAATCAATTCCTGTTCGCCGTACAATGACGATCTCGTTTTGCCAATACACTTGAGCCATAAAGGCCTCGCCGGAGCGTTACAGCAATGAACGCCGCCAATCACGATATCGCATCGCCGGACAATTCGTTCTCCTATCCGGGCAAAGTAAGCCTTGATGTGGCGGCGCGTTGCAACGCGGAGCTCTACCGGACGTTCTACAAGCAAATTTATGCGGCGGTCTTGGTCAGCGCTCTGAACGCCATCCTCGTCGCCGGCGTGGTTTGGGATTCCGTTCCCCGTGTTCCGCTCATTGCGTGGGGCACATTCATCATCGGCCTCTCCAGCGTTCGCCTTCTCCTCTTTGCACTGCGCAGGCGCCGCGCAGCGCTTTCGGATGAAGAAGCGATTATTCTACGCCGTACCGCGGCTTCCTTCTTTGCCATCGGCGGCTTGGCGTGGGGCGTGGGATCAGTATTCGTTATCCTCGAATCGGAATCGATCGTGCACCACGTGTTCATGGCTTTTGTGATCGCCGGCATGGGCGCCGGCGCAATGGCGGGGCTCACTTTCTGCCTGCCGGCCTTTTACGGCTTTTGCCTGCCGGCGCCATTCATGAGCGCGGCCGCGTATTTCGTGGTCGGCGAGCAGCCCCATATCGTCATGGGGGCGATGGTTCTTTTATTCGCCACCATGCTGATCTATTTCGCGCGCAACGTTTACCATTCAATGTTCAATTCCGTTCGGCTTCGATTCGAGAATGCGGAACTCTTTCAACGTGCGGCGGAGGCTCGTGAAACCGCCGACGCCTTGGTGATCGAACGCACGGCAGAACTGCGCGATGCAAATCAGGAATTGGAGCGGCGCGTAAGCGAGCAGGGCGTGGCTGAGAAAGTTGCGCGTGAGAGCGAACGTCAACTTCGTTTGATCACGGATAATTTGCCGATTCTCATTACATTCATCGGCCGGGACCTGCGCTTTCGTTTTGCCAACAGGTCTAGCGAAACATGGCTCGGCGTATCCCGGAGCGAGCTGGTGGGCATGCCTATTTCGGAACTTGGCAACAACATGCTGATCGAGGCCATTCAACCACACATCGATGAGGTTTTGACCGGCCGCATGGTGACCTTTGAAGACGGGCGCGAGAGTGAATATGGCCCGTGGTTTCACCGCATTCAGTTGGTGCCGCACCGCGGTGAGGAGGGCGCTACGGACGGTTTCGTGATCTTGGCGCAAGACCGCGCCGAGGAGCGCCTCGCCGAATCCGCTTTGAAAGAGAGCGAGGATCGTCTGCGCAGCGTTATCCAGAATATGCCGGTGATGATGTTTGCCCTCGATGAAAAGGGCAATACCATTGTCTGGAACCGCGAATGCGAACGCATCACCGGCTTCAGCGCCGAGGAAATTGTCGGCAATTCGAAGGGACTGGATGTACTCTATCCGAATAGGGAAATTCGAAATGAGATTCGCGAGGCGCTTTTGACGCACAGCGATTACCGCGACTGGGAGTGGGAAATCACCTGTAGCGACGGCAGCGTAAGAGCGATTTCCTGGTTCAATATTTCGAGCATGTATCCGGTGCCGGGCTGGGCTGCCTGGCAAATGGGATTTGATGTGAGCGACCGCAAACGTTCGCGTTTGGAACTCGAAGAGGCCCTGGTCAAGGAAAAGGAATTGGGCGAATTGAAATCACGCTTCGTTGCTATGGCCTTGCATGAATTTCGCACGCCGCTCACCATTATCCAGGCATCGGTCGATCTGCTGGATCAATATAGCAATCGCATTGACGCGGATAACAAGGCCAAATATTTGCAGGAGATTTCCCGCGAAGTATCCAATATCACCGAGCTTCTGGACGGCATCTTGACCATCGGCCGGGTTGAAGCCGGGCGGCTTGAGTTTAAGCCGGCAATGATAAATTTGCATTTGCTGTGCGCTGACTTGGTTGAGAAGGCAAAGCTCGCCGCAAACCCCGGACATGTACTGATCTTGAGCTGGACCGGCACGCGCGATGATGTCGTCCTGGATGAGCAGTTGGTCCGCAACATTGTGAGCAATTTGCTTTCCAACGCGGTAAAATATTCGCCCGACGGCGGCCTCGTGCGGTTCGAGATCATTCAGGAAGAACAACAAGTCCGCCTGGTGGTAAGCGATGCCGGGATTGGCATTCCGGAACAGGGTCGGGAGAGAATTTTCGAGGCCTTTCACAGATTTCCCAATGTCGGCGCCATTTCGGGAACCGGACTTGGCATGGCCATTCTCAAGCGGGCGGTTGAGCGCCACGGCGGCGAGATAGGATTTGAAAGCACCGAGGGTGTGGGAACGACATGGAGCGTCACCTTGCCGTTGCCCGTGCTGCCAGGACAATCGTAATGTCCAGAAGGTCGGCGTAATGTCCAGAATATTGGTCATTGAGGACTCTACTGAAGTTCGGGAGCGGATTGTGACGAGCCTCGGTTTCGAAGGGTTTGAAGTTGTCGAGGCTGAAGATGGCGAGGCCGGGGTTCAATTGGCCCGGGAGTCCAAACCCGACCTGATTATTTGCGATGTCATGATGCCGAAACTCGATGGCCATGCGACGTTGACTGCGTTGCGCCAGGAC
>JAPYQV010000482.1 GCA_029937205.1 Alphaproteobacteria bacterium | reverse complement strand
ATCGTCTAACGCCCCACGCGCAGCGATTCTGTCGCCGCTGCGTCAACCATACCGTCCGGCGTTAGCGCCACGCCGTATTCATCACGCGCGGTGTCGGGCGTGATGTAGTCGTTGCGTAAATCCTCCAACACTTCCTCGGCCGGGCGCTCGAAGGCATTGCCGTAACCACCGCCGCCGCCGGTGACGATGCGCACACGATCGCCCGGCTTCAGGGCATGATAGGGAATGCGGGCGACGCGCAGGGTTTCGCCGCCGCTTTCGATCTGCATGAAATTGCAGCTTCCCGGAGCACCGCCCTTGAGGCCCCAAGGCGGCTCGATGGAGCGCCCAAAACTGGCATAGGTGATGGCCTCGTCGGCGAGGATTTCAAACTCGCGCACCGCACCGAAGCCGCCACGATAGCGCCCGGCGCCCGCGCCCTCACCGGTGTTAAGCGCGTATTGGCGGACGTAGAGCGGGAATTTGGCTTCGAACAGCTCGACTGAATAATTATAGGTATCGCCGTCCGTGGTCGCGATCAGGGCGCCGGTGCCGTCGCGCGTAGCAGTGGCGCCCCAACCGCCCACCGCCGGCTCGATATGCACAAAAATCTCGCCGCTCTTGGGGTCCTTGCCATAAACATAAGCGGCGCACAGGCTCATATAGCTGCCGGCGCTGAAGCGGTCCGGCACGATTTCCGCAAGTGCTTTCCACACCAGCTCCGAGGCGTGCGCCGAGCCCTCATAATACCAACCCGTGGCTGCCGGCTTCTGCGCCGTGAACACCGTACCGTCGGGGCAGATAATTTCCACCGGGCGGAACCAACCTTCGTTCGACGCGCCTTGCGGATCAACGAGGGACTTGAACACGGTTTTCACTGCCGAGTGCAGCGCGCCATAGGCGCAATTGATCGGGCCCGGGCGCTGACCGCTGGTGCCGGTGAAATCGAAGGTCATGTGCTCGCCGTGGATGCGCACTTCGACGCAGACCGGAATTTGTTCGTCACTGATGCCGTCGCCGTCGATCAGATCTTCGGCGCGGTAGCTGCCGTCAGGTAACGCGGCCACGGCCGCGCGGCTGAGTTGCTCGCTGGTCTCGAGAATATGATCGAACGTGCGGTCGACCGTTTTGGCGCCGTACTTTTGCTCGATTTCCTGGAAGCGCACCTCGGCGATACGTACCGCCGCCAGCTCGGCATTGAGATCGCCGAGACACATGGTCGGCAGGCGCACATTTTCCCGGATAAGATCAACGATATCGGACACCAGTTCATCGTCGCGGCAGATGCGCACGCCGGGAAAGCGGATGCCTTCCTGATAAATCTCGGTGGCATCCGGCGCGATACTGCCGGCAACCGAGCCGCCGACTTCGCTCCAATGTGCAACAGCGATGGCAAAAGCACGGAGCTCGCCGCCTTCGAAGAGCGGGCGAATAAGCGCCACATCGCAGGTGTGGGTGCCGCCTTCGAATGGGTCATTTGTCATATAGACGTCACCCGGGCGCATCTCATCGCCGAACTTCCGCAAGATGGTCTGGAGTTGAAACGAAAATGTGCCGGTAAAAAGCGTGATGCCGTTGGTCTGGACGATCAGTTGCGCCTTGGTGTCGAGAATGCCGCAAGCGAAATCGAGCACCTCGTAAATCACCGGGCTCATGGAGGTGCGGGCGATAACGATGCCCATCTCGTCCACCGCCGCCAGCAATTTGCCGCGCACAATCTCGAGCGTGATTGGATCGATCTCTTTCGATGCTTCGGGCATGGCGGGCATGGCTATTTTCCTTGTTCTAACGTGCTCCGGATTGTTCTCTCCGCCAGGGCAAAGTCAACTCCGCAAACACGCGCTTGGCCAGCCTTTCCACCGTGGTGTAATGTAATGAAAACAATAGGGCTTGGGGAGAAGCGACATGGTGAAAATCGCGAAAGTCGAGGCGAACGCACATTCGCGCCCGTTTACCGACAATGTGGTGCGCATGGGGCTGGGGCGGAATGTCAAACGCGATTTCGTCTTCGTCAAAGTAACGGCGGACGACGGCACGGTTGGCTATGGTGAAGCCCATCACGGCCAGAACCTCACCGCCATGGCGGAGATTATTCAGAAAGGCGTCGGCACGCTGGTCATCGGCGCCGATCCGTTCGACAGCGAAGGCATTTGGGAGCGCGTCAAACGCCAGCAGATTCAAACCCATGGATTGGGCGCCGGCAGCGTCATCGCGCTCGCCGGTATCGACCTCGCTTTGTGGGACCTCAAAGGCAAACTGTTGGGCCAGCCGGTCTATCGTCTGCTTGGCGGCGCGCCGAAAAAGATTCGCGCTTATGTGGGCGGCCTCACGCTCGGCTTTCAGGCGCTCGACACGCTCGAAAAAGAGGTCGCCGGGTTTCTTGAGATGGGTTACACGGCGATCAAGATGCGGGTCGGCGATACACCCAAGAAAGACGCCGAGCGGGTCGGTCATATCCGCAAGACCTTCGGCGACGATATCGATATCGCGGTCGACGCGGCGACGCGCTATACCGTCACCGACCTGCCGGAAGTGCTCGCTTATTGTGAGACCAACCGGGTCTATTGGCTGGAAGAGCCGTTTTCGCCGGATAATGTGCCGGGCTATCAGGAGCTCTCCAGGCGTACCAGCATCCCGATCGCGGCGGGCGAAAATCATTACACCCGCCAGGCCTTCCGCGAATTGTTCGAGGCGCGCGCGATCACCATTTGCCAGGCCGATTGCACCACGGCCGGCGGCATTTCCGCGGTCAAGAAAATCGCCGATATGGCGGCGGCTTGGCATTTCATGGCCGCGCCC
>JAPYQV010000481.1 GCA_029937205.1 Alphaproteobacteria bacterium | reverse complement strand
TTCTTGCACAGGTAGTCGGGCGATGTATTATGAAACTTCGTTGGGCTCGTGAATATTGCGTCTATTCGCAGACGCTTGGAAAATGGCATTGAAGCAGACAGTTCTTATCGCGGCGCTTCCTGATTTTGATCGCCGTTACAAATACCACAAGCAGATGCGGGGCGGGATCGGGAATCGATCCCTGCGGGCTCGAAATCAACGCGATTTGCCGCGAAATATCCATCCTATTTTGGATGTACTTTACGGTGCCGCCGTACTTCGCGATGCTGGTTATGATGTCCACGTTGACGACGATCAGTATCGAGATTCTCTCGACTATGCCAAGTACGAGCGTGATCTCGTTGCTGCACTTCCGAGAGACCCGGATATCGTTTTTGTTCGAATGAGCCAGCCGTCAATCGTTACTGATCTTTGGGTTTCGGAGAGGCTTCGATCGCTTTGGCCAAATGCAATGTTTCATGCTTTCGGTCCCTTGTTTTCAGCGCAGGAGCTGATCGATTGCGTGGCCGAGGCGAAAATATTTGACACCCTTGTTGCTAGCGAATTTGAATCCGTTGTGTTGCGCGTTGCAAGCGAAGTAGAGATGGATTCTATTCCTGGTGTCTATGTGCAGACTAATAACGGGTATGTTTGTGAAGATAAGACGCGTGAACTTACCGACATGCAGTCTCTTCCGTTTGCGGCTTACGATTTAGTCGATTACGGAAAACTCGATCGCTTCATAATTCAGACCGAACGAGGTTGCCCGCTCGCCTGCAACTACTGCCCGTACTTTACAGGTCAGGGTCATAAGTTCCGGGCAAAAACAGCTGCACGAGTTGTGGAAGAGCTGCAACATTATTATGAAACCTTTGGTATTCGAACCTTCATGATTCACGATCCAATATTTTCGCTTGATCGAAAAAGAGTAGCTGAGATATGTGAAAGATTGATCGATTTGGATCTTCCGATTGAATGGGAATGTGAGACCCACATGAATCATCTTGATTCAGGATTATTGGAACTTCTTTACCGGGCGGGAAACCGGCATCTTGCATTCGGCGTTGAGTCGGCGAGCGACGAGGTACTGGAACAGGCAAACCGAAGATTTAAGGATTGGGACAAGGTTCGTGAAAACATTCGAACCTGCAAGAAAGTAGGAATTCGGGTAACGGGTTATTTCATACTTGCGCTTCCGGGCGAGACCCTTCGGAGTGTTTTTGAGACGATGCGACTTGCACGTGATCTTGATCTTGATACAAGCCGTTTCAACCTACCTTCCTCTTATCCTGGTACCGGCGCGTTTCAGTTGGGGCTTGAATCAAGATTATTGCGGCCCGAAGAATTCGAAGGCACGAAAGCTGAATATTATTCCCAGCTCGTGACAGAAGGCGTGAGCGCCGGAATGAAGGGGTTTCGGATTTCCTACTCGGACTCGATTTCGGACCGTCAGGCGCTGCTCCTATGGTACGTCGCGCGGCACCGTTATCTTGGCCGTGGCCACAAAAATTCCCGGTTCGTGCGTCGGCTCAAGGTTTGGGTTTACTTGGTAATGATTGGTGCCATTGCCGCTTTAAATCCGCGCCGGATCGCGACTTCATGACCGTTATACGGTGACCGCGAATAAACCAAAGGTCGTAGTCTTAACCGGTGCCGGGGGGCAATTCGGCCATTTGCTTGCGCAGGAGATGGCGCCATATCCGGATATACAGGCCGTTCTTTTGACGTCGGAACCGGATCGATTACGGCTGGCCCTAACGGATACCGACCTTACAAATACTGAAATCATCAAGGTAGATTTGGCAGATTCAGAATCCGTCAAATCTGTTTTTGCCAGCATTCATGAAAAATTTGGAGATATCGATTCACTGATCAACAATGCCGCGCTCCCGCCGGTGTCCGGCTTCGAAGACTTTGTGAGCAATTCTAACGACCTAAGGGTTCGCGAATCCTACGTTATCAACTGCGCAGCGCCGTTGTGGTGCATCAAGTATTGCCTAAATCAAGGCGAGACGACTGGTAAGGTCATTATCAACGTCCTTACGGCACGCGCGTTGACGGGGCACACACGCCACATCGATTATTTCTCATCGAAGGGCGGGCTCTACAACGCAACAATAAGTTTTGCCCATGACTATCCGCGTCATAGATTTCGCAGCATCATGTCTGGAAATATCGACACCGGAAATGGCGGTGACAGCCCCCAAGAAATGTGGCAGGAAATCTGCCGTAACATTTTTTCAAATGACGACAGGCCTTATCGTGAAATCTATTTTATGCCGCGCCGGCAGTTCTATTTGCATTTGTTACGATATTACCTGAGACACTTCTTCAATACGAAACGCTTATCGATCGGTCGCCGGGGTCGCAACCAATCTCCAAGATAATTCTGTTTCGTTTCGAGGTCCGGGTTCGTTCCAATTCTGTATTTTTCTAAATTACCGACGTGCACAACAACTAATTGAGTTGCACGCCGTATCCGGCCCGTTCTTCGCAATCCTAAGAATACAAAAATGGCTTTCCGATACGTGCTCAAGATATTTTTAGTTCACCAAATCAGTGGATTGTTGCCGCCATCGTCGGCATTGCGTTTACTCATTTGACGATATGGTCTTTGCGACGCGCAGTCCAAAGCTAAAAAGCCGCGGGCTGTATTGCGTTGTGAAGCGATTTGCGGAGCGGACTATTCTTGGTCGACTATCTAACGATCCACCTCGAACAACGTCGCCCGTGCAATCCCAAACGTTGCCGTCCGTCGGGGCACCGACATAGTCTTCATGCCAACAATCTTCGATCCATTCCCAAAC
>JAPYQV010000480.1 GCA_029937205.1 Alphaproteobacteria bacterium | reverse complement strand
ATCCAGGAGGGCACCAAAGAGCACGAACAAGAAAACGAAATCCGTCGAGACGGCGAGCGGCACGCCGAAAATTCCGGTGGTCGAGAGATACTGATCGTTGATGACATAGTCGAGCGGGATGCCGCGGTGGCGCAGAATTTCCGGCAGGTAAGGTCCGAGGAAACTGTACGCGAGAAAGATGATGCCGAGGATCGGCAGGGCCGAACCGAGGGCGCGGCGCGCTGCTTCGAGGAGCAGGATTATCATCACCACGCCGATCCAGACATCGGCGCTGCTGGGGATGCCCTGGCGCGTGATGATACCTTCGTAATCCCACCATATGTAGAGCGCGGCAGCGGTGGCGATGATGCCCAAGGCAACGTCGAACAGCGGAATATAGCTTCTGAGCGAGCGCCGCGGCCGGCGCCGCGGTAGGAGGCGGCGTGTGAGCTTTACCCAAAATGGCGGGCGCGCTTCGTTGTAGGCGGGATAGGCGAGAAAGACCAACAGGATGGCAAAGGCGAGATGCCAGGCGCGGGCGATGGTGGCGTCAATCGGCTGATAGGCGATATAGAGCTGATAGCCCGACCAGGCGATGCAAAGCGCCGTGATGGCGAGGCGCGAGAGCAGAAACTCTGGACTGCGCGGCCCGCTTTCGACCTGGTCCACGATCTCCTCCGCGCGCGTCTCGCCGTTATCCCCTGGCTTTGGCTCGGGCTCCGCCATGTTTCATACATCCCCGGTGGAATGAAAATAGGGGGCGGCTAGACGCCGCCCCCCAATCACACTGTAATTTGTCGCAGTAATTATCGCAGTAGTTATTGCAGTAGCTATCGCAGTAGTTATCGATGGCTTACTTCCAGCCTTGCTCTTGGTAATATTTCAACGCACCGGCATGGAACGGTGCGGTGAGACCTTTGAGCATGGCTTTCGACGTCAGGACGCGGAACGCCGCATGGGTTGCCTTGAGTTCCTCAAGATTGTCGAACACCGTCTTCACGGTATCGTAGACCATCTCTTCGGAAGCGCTGGCGCTGGTCACCACGGTTGCCGTCACGGCATAGGTCTCGACATCCTCATCGACGCCCTTATAGGTGCCGGCGGGAATCGTCGTCATGACGTAATAGGGCCGTTCGTCAACAAAGCCGTAGATCGCCGCATCATTGATCGGGATGATCTTGATCTGGGTCGAATTGGCGGGCTCTTCGATCGCGGCGGAAGGATTGCCCACCGTGTAGAAGAAAGCGTCGATCTTTCTGTCGATCAACGCACGGCTCGCTTCCTGCTGTTGCAGGCCCTGGGCTGTGATATCCGCATCCTTATCGATGCCGTAAAGGCGCAGCACATCTTCGGCGTTGCCACGCTGTCCCGAACCGGGATTGCCGATATTGACGGTCTTGCCTTTCAAATCCCAGACGGTGTTGATGCCGGTGTCGGCGCGCGTGACCAGCAGCACGGTTTCCGGATGCATGCTGAAGACGCTGCGCAAATCCTCCATCGGCTTGCCTTCCCAATCGCCCTGGCCGCGGAACGCCTCAAAATTGCGATCCGACTGGGCCACACCGAAATCGAGCAGGGTGCGTTTGACCGCGCGGATGTTGAAAACCGAGCCGAGCGCTGGCCGGCCGACGCAGTTATATTTGTCGCTGCTGTGCTTGTTGAGCAAATTGCACACATTGAGCGCGACCTGATAATAGACACCGGTGACCGAGCCACCGCCGATTAAGATGTCCTGTCCCGCTTTGGCGGGGGCACCGTGAAATGTTGCCGCCATGAGAACCGCGGCGCCCAGGGCCAATATCGCTCTTCGACCGATCATGAACCTATCTCCTCTGTTCGTTTATTCGTTCGTTTTTCAAACTCTCTCCCAGCCATGTGCGGGCGCAATTTGGGCTGCGCATTACATCGCTCATGAAGCAGAACCGGAACCGTAGCGGCGTGACGGTTCGATTGCAACCGGCCCCTCACGGCGAAGCTGTGGAAATCAGGGTGACAAAGCGGCGGAATTCACGCTCAAATATGTGCCGGCCGGCGCCCCGATTGCCCGACCTAGGCGGCATTGGATGATAGTTATTTTATATAATTAGCTTACTAATTTTTTGAAGACATCACTGCCCGCAACTTCCAGCCATTCAAACAACACCATCTCGCTGGTCACGCATTCGGCGCCAAGCTTGGCCATTCGGGAGATGCCGGCTTGCCGATTCGCTTCCGTGCGCGAGCCAACCGCATCGTTGACGAGAAACACCGGCGCCGCTTCGGCCAATAAATCGGCCACCGTCTGCAACACGCAAATATGGCTCTCGGTGCCGCAAACCACCATTTGATCGCGCCCCTCGGCACGCATCGCGGCCATTTCCTTGGCGAAATCGGCGCTTCTCATAGAACTAAACATTAGCTTACTAATTGTTTTTGACTCATTTGGTAATTTCTCCGCCAGAGACTCGATTGTGCGTCCTAGACCCTTAGGATATTGCTCGGAGACGATCACCGGCACGCCCATCTGGCGCGCGCCCTCAATCAGGATTTCGGCGCGTGCGGCGACATTTTAGCCGCCGTCGATAGCCGGGTTCAGCTTTTGCTGCAAATCGATAATGACGAGAATGGAGCGTTTGGCTTCGAGTAACATTATTTCTGCCTTTGAATTGCGTCGCCGGCCACCGGAGCTAGACAGAGCTAGACCGAGCCAGGCCGGGCGCAGGTGATATTTACCAGCCTGACCAAATCAGCGCGCCAACGCAAGGTCGATGGGGTACTGTTCACCAACGACATACCAATCAAACGAGTCACACAATTCAAACCAGAAGGAACGGCC
>JAPYQV010000479.1:1250-2802 GCA_029937205.1 Alphaproteobacteria bacterium | reverse complement strand
GCGCACGCCTTCCACGAGACAGGCGATAACTTTCGTATTTTTATCTTCAACGTAAAAATTGAGGAAATCTGCCAGATCCAGGTCAATTTCATTACCTGTCGTTATGGCATACCCAAAACCCATGCCACGTGCCGCAGCTTGTTCCACCCAAAACTGCAGCGTACCGCCACTTTGGAAGACGGCACTTACACACCCTTTGCTTAGATTATGGGTGCGCCGGGAGGGATAAAGCGTGATTTCTTCGTGGACGGCAATACCGCCCATGCAATTTGGTCCGCAAATTTTAACGCCAAACTTCTTGGCGATCGCTTCCAGCTCTTTGCCGCGCGCTTTACTCTCTTCGTCACCTCCGCCTTCACCATAACCGGCAGAATAAATTGTCGCGCTTTTTATTCCCTGCTCAGCGGCTTCGCGGAGGCTGTCGCAAACTGCATGTGCCGGCACCATCATTAAGACATGATCAACGGCTTCTCCAATAGCTGCGAAGTTGGCATAACATTTCTCACCCCAAATTTCATCTCGTTTGGGGTTAATCAAAAAGACTTTCGCCGGGAAGCCCGAGTCTTTGAGATTATCAAAAATTATTTTTGACCAACCGCCTTCGCCTTTGTCCGACACACCGACAATCGCAATAGTTTCCGGTGCCAGGACGGATTGCACTGAGCGCAATTCTATCTCTGAGCTATCGGCCACTACTCTATTTTCGGTTCCTGGACTATCGAAGTTCATCTTACAGGTTTTCTTCCAATTCCTTCATTTGATCTGGCGTGCGTTTCACATCCAGAGCATCGACGATCATATTCATTGCTGTATTGACCCAAATAATGCTGAGAATTTCCAAAATGACTTCGTCGCTCAAACCGGCGTCGTGAAGACCTTGATAATCTTCTTTAGCCATAAATTTTGGTGCGCCAGCTGCCTTATGGGCGAATTTGAACATCGCAATTTCTTTGTCGTCAAAATCAACAAAATCACGCATTTGGATTTGGCGGATTTGCTCATCCGAATAGACGCCTTGGCGTTTGATCGCATTCGAATGCCCCTGCACACAATACAGCGTGCTTTGGGTTGAGCAGGTGATCACAACGATTGCTTCTTTAACATGGCGTGGTAAATGCGTATCCGTCGGCACCAGATTGAGCCACGCTTCGGTCGACGCTTTTAAGAAGGCTGAGTTGCCCGCAATGACTTTATATATATGTGAAGGACGGCCATAGGATTCGAACCAACGCTCCATGGCTGCTTTCGCTTCAGGATTCCAATCATTTTCTTCAAGTGTCGGCAAATGCGCCATCAACTCTCTCCAATAAACTTATTATTTCTGAACATTTATGAGGATAGCTTAGCGACCTCACACTCATAATAGAATTCGTTTTATTTGAATGATTATTATCAATTCCTGATTAATTAAATTTAGCCATATTCTTTCAAAACCTGCCGCGCCAAGGCCATTTTTAAAACTTCTGTTGGTCCCTCGGTAATGATCATGCTGCGCTGATCGCGCCAAAAGCGCTCGATCGGCAGGGAATTCATCAGGCCCATGCCGCCAAAA
>JAPYQV010000479.1:0-1240 GCA_029937205.1 Alphaproteobacteria bacterium | reverse complement strand
ATTTGCAGGCAATTATCTGCAGCCTCAAAAGACTTGGTATCGCCAAAAATTTTGCACATGAAGGCTTCATTGCGAATGTCTTCACCGCGATCATATTTTGCGGCAGCTTGATAGACCATCAATGAGAGCTGATGAAGATGGGTATACATATCGACCAGCATCCACTGCACAGCCTGCCGGTGGGCCAATTTTTCGCCAAAAGTCACGCGATCATTTGAATATGTGGCAGCCATTTCGAGACAGCGGGTAATAACCCCCATACCCCGTGCAGCGTGCCTAATGCGCCCTGTACTGATCCAACTTTGAGCAAGTTTAAATCCATCGCCTTCCTGACCAACCAAATTTTCAGCCGGCACTTTCACATCTTCAAAAAGAATTTCCCAAGGCTTGTCGTCAGTAACCAGTTCCTGCTCTCGCAGCAAAGTGACGCCAGGAGCATCAGCATCAACCAAAAAAGTAGAAATACCACCGCGCTGAGCTTTCTCTTTATCGGTTACGGCAATCACTTGAAAAAAGTCGGCGTTTTTGGCATTCGAGATAAAGCGCTTACTGCCGTTCATTATATAATGATCACCATCTCGTACAGCTGTCGTCCGTATTGCAGCAGGGTCACTTCCGGCTTCGGATTCGGTTTGAGCAAAAGCAGTTTTTAGTTTGCCTTCTAGCACAGGCTTTAAATAATGCTTCTGTTGCTCTTCATTTAACTGATAAAGTATAGGGCTAGCGCCACCAAATATCTCCGGGAGACGGGTTGGCAAAGCGATACTTCGATTAAGCTCCGTCCAAACAACAGTTTTAGCCAAGAGCCCAAGACCGAGCCCGCCATGTTCTTCAGGCACATCAAACTGCCATAAACCGAGTTCAACGGCCTTTTCGTTTAGCCAGGCTTCCTTTTCAGGTTTTAAAGTTGCACCATCCAAAGTCTCGCGTTCAATTGGGATCAACTCGTTGTCAACAAATCGACGCAGCGTCTCCTTTAACATTTGAAATTCTTCAGGGAGTTCAAAATTCATCATTTATTCCTAAACGAAACATCATTTTTAAATTAAAATTGCTATTCGTTCAATCGGGTAATATTGGCCTAGGCCGTCAGTAATTTTTTTCTCTGGAAATATTCATAAAAAATGGCCAGCATTCCAACGGCCAGACCGACTACATCCGTCCAAAAAGCGCCCGCAAATGAGGAAGACGGCAACAACAGAGCTAAACCAGCGGCCACGGCAACGACGCGGGTTAGTGG
>JAPYQV010000478.1 GCA_029937205.1 Alphaproteobacteria bacterium | reverse complement strand
CTCAGATAATTGATCAGCCGTTCTATATCAGTGCCGGCCATGATGCGCGCCGGCCCCTAGAATGGCAGGTTCATGCCGGGCGGCAGGTTCAGTCCGCCGGTCAATTTCGCCATCTCTTCCTGGACATGGGCCTCGACCTTGGCCTTGGCATCGTTGAAGGCAGCGGCGACCAGATCCTCGAGCATTTCCACATCGTCCGGATTGACCAGCGACGGGTCGATCTTGAGGGCGCGCATTTCACCTTTGCCGTTGAGGGTGACGCTCACCAAACCGGCGCCGGAGCCACCGCTGATCTCAAGCGCCTCCAGACCCTCCTGCATCTCCGCCATCTTGGACTGCATCTGCTGCGCCTGTTTCATCATCTGGCCCAGATTTTTCATATATCTCGTCTCCGTATTGGGGTCATTCCTTGTCGCCCGTATCACTGCCCTCGCGCAAGCCGCTGATGACGGCGTCGGGGAAATTTTTCAAAACCTGGCGCACCAGGGGATCGTCGGCGGCGGCGCGCAATTTGGCCGCCGCGCGCGCTTCCGCCTGCTCTTCGAGCGTCGGCTCGCCGGCTTTGTCGGACAGCGATACCATCCAGCGCGCGCCCGTCCAGAGCTGTAACTTTTCGCCGAGCACACCGGCCATATTGCCGAACATGTTCTCATTTTGGCGAATTTCGATGTGGCCCAGCGAAAAGCGCACGAGATGTACCTCCGCCACCAGCCAGTGGCGCAGCTCCATCTCGCGGTGGCGCTCAGCCAAAGCAACGATATCCTGCAGGCAGGTCACCTCGCTGGCGAGATGCGCTTCCGGCTGTGGCGCTTCTGGCTCGGGCTCGCGCGCCTCCGCCAACGCCGTTTGGCCACCATTTGAATCCGGCGCCGGCCCGGAAGCGACAGGGGCATCCACCGGCGGCGGCATAGTCTGTGCCGGCTTAGTCTCTGCCGGCTTAGTATCTGCCGGTTTAGTCTCTGCGGGCTTAGTCTGTGCCGGCTTGGCTGGGGCGCCGTCGAGCGCCCGCACAACATCGGCCGGGCTCGGCAGGTCGGCGGCGTAGGCGAGGCGCACCAAGGCCATTTCCACCGCCATCAGAGCATGCGGCGCGGCGCGTGCCTCGCTGAGACCCTTGAGCAGCATCTGCCAGGCGCGGGTCAATTCCGGCATAGCGAGCTCTGCCGACATCGCCTGCCCGAGCTGGCGTTCGATCTCCGGAATGCCGGGATCTTGCGCGACGCTC
This sequence comes from Alphaproteobacteria bacterium, assembly GCA_029937205.1. Lineage (GTDB taxonomy): Bacteria > Pseudomonadota > Alphaproteobacteria > UBA828 > UBA828 > PTKB01. The sequence continues at coordinate 1,582 of JAPYQV010000478.1, read as the reverse complement.
GGCACCAGTTTCACGCGCGTCAGCCAATGGGTCAGCTCGAGCATGTCCTCGAGCACGGCGATGGGATCCGCACCGGCGCTGTATTGCTCGGCGAGGAGATCGAGCGCGGCGGCGATCTCGCCTTTCATCACCGCTTCGAAGAGCTCAAACACCCGCGCCCGGTCGGCGAGGCCGAGCATGTCGCGCACTTCCGCCTCGCCCGCCGCACCGGCGCCATGGGCAATCGCCTGATCCAGCAACGAAAGACCATCGCGCACCGAGCCATCGGCGGCGCGCGCGATCAGGCGGATTGCGGCGAGTTCGATTTCCACCTGTTCCTTCTCGGCGACCATCTGAAAATGGGCGGTCAGGGTTTCCATATCGACGCGGCGAAGATCGAAGCGCTGGCAGCGCGACAGCACGGTGACCGGCAGCTTGCGCACTTCCGTGGTGGCGAAAATGAATTTTGCGTGCGGCGGCGGCTCCTCCAGCGTCTTCAAAAGGGCATTGAAGGCCTGCTTGGAGAGCATATGCACTTCATCGATAATATAGACCCGGTAGCGCGCGCTGGTCGGGCGGTAGCGCACGCCGTCGATCAATTCGCGCATGTCATCGACGCCGGTGTGCGACGCGGCATCGATTTCCAGCACGTCGACATGGCGGTCCTCGGCGATGGCGACGCAATGCTCGCAACGACCGCACGGCTCGGCCGTCGGGCCGCTATCTTCGCCGTCCGCATCGCCCGCATCTTCTTGTCCCGGCGAACCGGTACAATTCAGCGCGCGGGCGAGAATTCGTGCGGTCGAGGTTTTGCCTACGCCACGCACGCCAGTGAGCAGGAAGGCATGTGCCAAACGGCCGGTATGGATGGCATTGGTCACGGTGCGCACAAGCGCTTCCTGGCCAATAAGGTCGGAAAAGTTGGTCGGCCGATATTTGCGGGCCAGAACGCGGTAAGGGCTGTCTTCGCCCATCCGGAATCCACAATATTAATATTGATCGGACGCAAATCGGCGGATTATCGCCGATCACGCAGAATAGGTGGGAGCCCGGACATGCGACCCGTCCTACGCTCGTTACGGCTGCTTCCTTCCGGATCTGACCGGGTTGGCGAGGCGGCCGTCCGCCGCCGGTCTCCCGCAGACACTATATCAGCATTGCCCGCCCAAGGCGCAAGCCTCATTAAGAAACCGGCAAGCGTCTTTGACCAGGGCGGGCCGCTATGCGAGGTTGGCGCCATGCCGAATTTATCATTGTTGCCGGGCAACACCTTCTCGGGCGTGCCGCTTGACCGTGTCGACCACCTGCGCGCCGATGAATCCTGGGTGAAAGCGCAATTTGAAAACCCGGCGAGCCGCTTCGTCGCCGTCTGGAATCAGCAAAGCATCGTATTTGGCGGCGCCGAGCCGCGCGCCGCGCTCGACGACCGCCAGGCGCTGGAAGGGCTGCTTGAGGATTGGGCCGAGGGTGCCGTTCCATTGGCCCTGCTCGGCGTCACACCGGATGAGAAGGCGATCGCCCATTTCGCTGTGGATTTCTCGCATTTGCCTGAAGCAGCCCTGGTCGCGCGCTACGCCGGCGGCGCGCTGATGGATTTACGCGA
>JAPYQV010000477.1 GCA_029937205.1 Alphaproteobacteria bacterium | reverse complement strand
GCTCGCCCTCGGCGGTGCCCTGAATTTCGACAATGCCGCCGGCGCCGGTGAGGACAAAATTCGCGTCCGTATCGGCGACGCTGTCCTCGTCGTAATCGAGATCGAGAACGGCCTCGCCCTTGTAGATACCGCAACTCACCGCCGCGATCTGGTCGCGGAGCGGCATGGATTTAATTTCACTTGCTTTCACCAGGCCGTCGAAAGCCTGGTAGAGCGCCACATAGGCACCGGTAATCGATGCGGTACGGGTGCCGCCATCGGCCTGTAAAACATCGCAATCAAGCGTTACCTGGCGCTCGCCGAACGCTGTCATGTCCGTCACGGCGCGGAGTGAGCGCCCGATCAGGCGCTGGATTTCATGAGTCCGCCCACCCTGCTTGCCGCGCGCTGCCTCGCGCCCGGAGCGTGATCCGGTGGCGCGCGGCAGCATGCCATATTCCGCCGTTACCCAGCCGCGGCCCGAATTGCGCAGGAACGGCGGCACGCGCGTTTCGACGCTTGCAGTGCACAGAACATGGGTATCGCCGAACTTGACCAGGCACGACCCTTCGGCATGTTTGTTGAAACTTGGCTGCAACGAAATGGCGCGCAATTCGTCGAGCTGTCTGCTGGAAGGACGCATATTTATTCTCCATATGTTTGAATTTTCCGGACCCTATCCGAGCGCCCGGCATGCGTCCAGCATGTGTCCGGCCAGCCGTTGACGCTGCTTGGGGGGCTCACTACATTCACAGGTGAAGGCGCCATATGTCGCGCCCCGATTGGGCAATTTCACATGTTGTATGAGCTAAACGGGCGATCGCAAGAAGTATTACAGAGGCTGGTGGAAGAATTCATGCAAACCGGCCAGCCGGTTGGCTCGCGCACTCTGTCGCGGCGGCTGGAAAATCCGCTGTCGCCGGCAACAATTCGCAATGTCATGGCGGATTTGGAAGATTCCGGCCTGCTGTTTTCGCCGCATACCTCAGCCGGGCGATTGCCGACCCAGCTCGGCCTCCGCCTGTTCGTCGATGGCTTGCTTGAAATTGGCAATCTGACGGACCAGGAGCGCTCCAGCATCGAGGGCCCGTGCAACGCCTCGGGCCGCACGGTGGAAGAAATGCTGAGCGAGGCGACCGAAGCGCTTTCCGGCCTTTCGCGCTGTGCCGGCCTGGTGCTGGCGCCGACGGCTGATGTGCCGTTCAAGCAGGTTGAATTTGCATCGTTAGGCCCCGGCGAAGCGCTCGCCATCATGGTGACCGAGAGCGGTGTGGTGGAGAACCGCGTGATCCAGTTGCCGCCCGGCATGCCGCAATCGGCGCTCACCGAAGCGGCCAACTATCTGAACGCCCGGCTGTCGGGGCGCACGCTGGAAGATGTACGCGCCGAAATCGGGCTTGAATTGGCCGAACACCGTGCCCAATTGGACGAGCTTTCCACCAAGGTGGTGGAAGCGGGCTTGGCGACCTGGGCCAACGAAAAAAAGGAAAACGGTACCCTGATCGTGCGCGGTCGCGCCAATCTACTGGATGATGTGACGGCGATGGCGGAGCTCGACCGAATTCGCAATCTGTTCGAAGCGCTCGACAGCAAGGAGGGCTTTGTGCAATTGCTGGAGAGTACGGAAAGCGCCGAAGGCGTGCAGATTTTCATCGGTGCCGAAAATGAATTGTTCCACAACACCGAATGTTCGATGATCGTCGCGCCCTACCGCGACAAAAATTTGCGCTTCATCGGCGCCATCGGCGTGATTGGGCCGACCCGCATCAATTATGCCCGCATTGTCCCGCTGGTGGACCACACCGCGACCGTCATCGGGCGAATCTTAAGTTAATGACTAATCAAGGTGAACACTCCATGAACGATAATGAGCGGGAACGCGCTGGCGCTGAAGAAGAGACTGGCGATTCTGGTGACTTAGAAGAGATTCATGACGACGATACGGCTCTGGAAATACCTGAATTGGCGCCTGACGACGCTGAAATGGAAGAGGAAGCTGAGGAAGAAGAAGATGACGGCGATGACGCGGCGGAACTGAAGAATCAGCTCCTGCGCACCCTGGCCGAAACCGAAAATGTCCGCCGGCGGGCCAAAAAGGACGTTTCAGGCGCCGGGCGCTACGGCATCGCCAATTTCGCCCGCGATATGCTGTCTGTGTCGGATAATATGGCGCGCGCACTCGATTCCATCCCGAGCGAGGCGCGCGAAGAGAGTGATATCGTGAAGGCTTTGGTCGAAGGCGTGGAAATGACGGCGCGCGAGATGGCTACCGCCTTGGAACGCCACGGCATCAAGCAGGTTAATCCGCTCGGCGAAAAATTCGATTATAATCTGCACCAGGCGATGTTCGAGGCGCCGGCGACAGGCCAGCCGGACGGTACGATTATCGAAGTGGTGCAGGCCGGCTACGTAATCGGCGATCGCTTGCTGCGCCCGGCGATGGTGGGCGTTGCCAAGGCCGTGCCGCCGCCGAAGGAGCAGGAAGGCGAGGCGGCGGGTGACGCGAGTGAGGCGGATAATCTCGGCGCGACACTCGACACAAGCGCCTAAATGGCTATGTTGCGTCGGGATTAGGAACGATCTCGGCTCAATTATTGAAATTAAAAAGGCGAATTTGACCCTGGAAAACGGGCGAATTGGCTTATCTTGAGCATTATCGGCAAATTTCCGTGTTGCAGGCGGTTGTAGGCGGGCGACGGGGCACCAATATATGCCTCCGAAACCTAAACCGCAGCCTAACCGGCGGTTTGCCCATTTATATGGGGTCCGGGCGGTGCACAAAGTGGCCGCCAAGGCCTGCTGAACGATGAGGGCTAGTATGAGCAAAGT
>JAPYQV010000476.1 GCA_029937205.1 Alphaproteobacteria bacterium | reverse complement strand
CACCAAACCTGTATCCGCCAAATCGCTCAAACCGTGGCGAATCATATGGTTCCAACAATTCTCCGGCGGCTTCTTGGCGCCTTGCCAACCGCATACATAGAGCCTGTCCTCGGCCCGGGTCATGGCGACATAGAGCAGGCGGCGATATTCATCCATATCCTGCTTGCGGGCCTGCTCGCGCAAGGCCGTGGAAACCCGCCCCTCCCGCGCGCGCCGCCCCGGCCACAGCGGCAGGGAAGCGTTTTCGCCGTGCGCTGCCCACAGGATCGTTCTGCGGTCGGTCGGCAACGACAGGGTATCGGGCAGGAACACGATCGGCGCCTGCAGGCCCTTGGCGCCATGCACCGTCATCACCCGCACCTCGTCGCGTGCCTGTTCCGGGTCGCGCTTCAATTCGGACTGTGCAGCACGCAGCCAACGCAGAAAACCCTGCAGGGAAGGTGGATGACTGCGCTCGTGCGCCAATGCGGCGGAGAGAAATTCGTCAATCGGATCGGCGGCCTCCGTGCCGAGGCGGCCGAGCAGTTGGGCGCGCCCGCCGCCGGCGCCCAAAAATTCGGCGTAGAATTCAAAACTCGGCTGGAAATCCGCTTTGGCGAGCAGACCGCTCAAGATGTCATGGGCGCCGGCAAAGGCGGGGTTTTCGCCGCGCCGGGCGGTCAGTGTCCGCCACAGGCTTTGCTTGCCGCGCTGCCAGGCGAGCGCGAACAGCTGGTCTTCGTCAAAGCCGATAAAAGGCCCTTTCAAAAGCGCCGCCAGCGTCAGGTCGTCGCTCGGCAAGAGCAGAAAATCACCCAGCGCCATTAAATCCATCACCGCCAATTGCTCGGTCAAGTTCATACGGTCGACACCGGCGACCTCGACATCGCGCGCCTTCAGAGCGCGCACCAGAGCGGGTACGAAACTACCGCGCCGGCGCACCAGCACCATGATATCGCCGGCCCGGATGGGCCGGTGCTGCGCGGCCAGCCAGCCATCTTCACCGGGCGCCGGCGTGGCGGAAATCCAGGCGGATATTTTCGTCGCAATAACCGCGGCCAAGCGCTCGGACGGATCGTCACCGGCATGGCGCGTCACCGGCGGCGCCCAGGGCGCATCATCCGGCCCGGCCTTCGGCACCGCGGTCGGCCAAACTTCGACCAGTCCGCCCTGGCCGATGCGCGCCGCCTCGTGATGCATGACCTGGCCCGGGCGTACCACGCCCGCCGCCGCGCCGGTATCTGCGAACACCGCATCGACGGCGCTCAACACCGCCGCCGTGGAGCGGAAGGAGCGCTCGAGCGGCACCTCGCGCCATTCCCGGTGAGCGTCCTCCACGCGCTGTCGGAATGCCGCGCGCATGTCCGCCAGGGCCTCCGGATCGGCGCCCTGAAAGCTGAAGATCGATTGTTTTTCATCGCCCACGGCAAATATCGTGCGCGCACCTTCCTGGGCGCTTTCGCCGGCAAAAAACTCTTCCGCGAGAGCCGCGATGACCGACCATTGTGCCGGGCTGGTATCCTGCGATTCATCGACCAGGATATGATCGAGCCCGCCATCGAGCTTGTAGAGAACCCAGGGCGCGATGTCCTCGGCACTGAGCAACTTGCGCGTTTCCATGATCTGATCGCCATAATCAAGCACCGCGCGCGCACTCTTTTCCTGCTGGTAATAGTGCAACATGCGGGCACCGAAGCGAATCAAAGCAACGCTGTTATGCATAACGCCGAGGGCCATGCGGCGTTCTTGAAGCGCCAGCAAACGCGCTTGTTCGTCGATCAGCAATTTGGCGATATCCGGTGCGGCCTCGCGAACCGGTTTGGTCGCCAAAGTTTTGCGCGCTTTGCCATCCCGCGTAATGAATATCTCGCTATAGGCGGTTAACCCGGCCATGCGGACCGTCTCATCACCGGCCAACCAGTCGGCGATCAACTGGCCGCGCGCCTTATCGGTATCGGACCCTTGAAGCAGCGCGGCAACGGCTTCGAGGAGTGCCGCATGGGCGAAAGCGTCATTGGCACACGACGCCTGCGCCAATTCCTCGTCACTTTCGTTGTGCCGCACGTCCAACATGCTGGCGATGGCGGCCACCATGTTCGCACTGTCTCCTTGGCCGCCGAGGTCGCCCGGCAATTTGTCCCGCGCAGCGGTCAACTCGCCCATCAATTTAGAAAAATTTTCTTTGCCAACCTGCGCCGCGATGCGCGAAAAAACGTCGCCGAGTTCTGCATCGCCGCCACCACGGACATGGCGCAGCAGGCGGTTTTGCGCCTCGTTCAGCAATTCGCGCGCGGTGCGCTCATCGGCCACGGCAAATTGCGGCGCGATGCCGGCTTCGAGCGGAAAGCGGCGCAGCAGGGATTGGCAAAAGCCATGAATGGTGAGAATTTTCATGCCACCCGGAGTTTCCAGCACACGCGCGAAAAGCAGGCGGGCGCGGCGGATTTCTTCACTCTCTGGAGCGCGATCCAACAATTCGCCGAGTGCATTATCCAATATTTCGTCCGCTGCGGCAGTCCATTCTCCGAGCGTCCTGGTGATGCGGATGGCCATTTCCGCTGCCGCCGCGCGGGTGAACGTCAGACACAGAATGCGTCCCGGCTCGGTGCCGCTCAACAACAGTCGCAAGACGCGTTCGGTCAACACCCGCGTCTTTCCGGTGCCGGCCGAGGCGGTTACCCAAACCGAAGCCGCCGGATCGGCAGCGCGGTGTTGTTCGGCGGTCATGCGTCGCCCTCCGAACCACCGCTCGACCATTCCTGAAGGCGCTCGAGATGGGCATAATCGTTCCAGATCGGCCGGGCATCGGGGCGCGGCACGGCGTGGTAAGGGG
>JAPYQV010000475.1 GCA_029937205.1 Alphaproteobacteria bacterium | reverse complement strand
GCATGGTGGCGGGCGGCGCCAATGTGGTGTGCTTTACCACCGGGCGGGGGTCGGTGTTTGGCTGCAAGCCGACGCCCAGCCTTAAACTTGCCACAAACACCGATATGTTTAACCGCATGCACGAAGATATGGATATCAATTGCGGCCGTATTGTTGATGGCGAAGCCGATATCGCCGGCGTTGGGCAGGAAATATTCGAATTGATCCTGCGCACCGCGTCCGGCGAGCCCAGCAAGAGCGAAATGTTCGGCTTTGGCGATGAGGAATTCTTGCCCTGGCAGGTTGGCGCGGTCCTGTAATCTGACGAGCCTTAGGAGAAAAGCGATGCAAATAGGCCGCGTGGCTGAACGTTCTGGTGTGCCGGCTAAAACGATCCGCTATTACGAAGACATTGGGCTCATTTCCAAACCAGATCGCACGACAAGCGGGTATCGCGCCTATGCCTCCCAGGATGTGGAAATTCTCCGATTTGTCAGCCGGGCGCGCGGCCTGGGTTTTTCGATCAAGGATGTGAGAAACCTGCTGGCGCTGTTCGAGGATCGTGAGCGCGCCAGCGCGGATGTCAAAAAAATCGCGCTGGATCATGTCGACGAGATCGACCGGAAAATGGCGGAACTCGATTCCATCCGCCACACACTGGTGCATTTGGCGGACAAATGTCACGGCGATGAGAGGCCGGACTGTCCCATTCTGGAAGAGTTGGCGCACGGACGGTTGCTCGGCGGCGACGCATGAAATTGGGTCTGGCAGATTTTGCTGCCGGGTTACGAAATTTCCGCTTGTTCAGATTGTCCGCGCGGCAGGTACAAATACCGCTCGCCACAATGATTGTTGTGCTGTTGGCCGCCGGCGCATTCGCATGGCAGAGCCCGCGGGATAGCGAATCCGAAGCGACGGCCGACACCAAACGTGTCGAAAGTATAGTTACGCCCAGCCCGGTCGAAAAACCGCTTGAAACAGACCCGCCGGATTTTGTCACCAAGGCAATTGGCCAAATTTCGCAGACCAAACGATTTCCGTCTTCAGGCGTTGATTCCGAAACCGCCCTGACGATTCTTGTTGGCGCCAAGAGTGAAATGGAATTTGATTCCTTACCGGCGCTCGCCGGGCCGGACGAAAATCTCTCGTCCCGTCATGTATCCGATTTGATCCGCTTGGTCGGCAGCTCTGAGAACGATGATGTTGCGCAGATCAAGCCTGTCGTGATCGAAACCGCAAGCAGCCCGGAAGCGGTGCCGACACGCGCCGCCGCCGAGCCAACCGAACTGCCGGCATGGCGGCGCTTTGCCGCGCTTTCAAAGGAAACCGGCAAGGCGCCGATTATTGCCATCGCGATTGATGACCTCGGCCATACGGAGCGCGCGTTTGTCCGCGCCATGTCGCTCGGTGAAGGAATTACGCTAGCCTTTCTGCCTTACACAGAGAGGGTCGCGGAATTTGCCCGACAGGCCCGAGAGAACGGCTTCGAAATCCTGGTCCACATGCCCACGGAGCCGACCGACGCAACTGCCGATCCCGGGCCAAATGCGCTTTTGACAGCCTGAGCGACGCAGAATTATCGCGCCGCTTGGCGTTAAACCTGTCGCGCCTTGAAGGCTATGTCGGCATCAACAATCACATGGGAAGTAAGTTCTCCCAAGACCGGCGCGCCATGACACTGGTGCTCGACGAGTTGGAAGCGCGTGGTTTGCTCTATCTCGATTCCGTCACAATTGGCTCAACAGTTGGCGAACCGATCGCCGCCGTTTCGCGCATGCCTTTTGCATCGCGCGATGTATTCTTGGACAGCGTCGCGGAAAGAGGATTCATCGAAGGCCAATTGCGCGTTGTCGAGAAAGTGGCGCGTCAAACCGGTCATGCCGTCGCCATCGGCCACCCATATGCGGAAACCATGGAGGTATTGAAGCGCTGGTTGCCCGATGCCCGCGAACGCGGATTCGAATTCGTGCCGATCAGTACTGTCGCAGCTTTGGAATGCGCGTGCTGACTGGACGAAATCAATTGCCGCGGCGGGCGGCGAAGCGCGTGGCCTCTTCGGCGGCGCGGAACAACGCCCGCGCTTTGTTGATGGTCTCCTGATATTCGGCTTTGGGGTCGCTGTCGGCAACCACGCCACCGCCGGCCTGAACATACATGGTGCCGTCTTTGACGATGGCTGTTCGAAGCGCGATGCAAGTATCCATGGCACCCGAGGCTGAGAAATAGCCGATCGCCCCGGCGTAGATCCCGCGCCGCTCCTTTTCCAGCTCATCAATAATTTCCATGGCGCGCACTTTGGGCGCACCGGACACCGTGCCGGCGGGAAAGCCCGCTATCAGCGCATCGACCGCATCGAGGCCGGGTTTCAAACGGCCTTCCACATTGGAGACGATGTGCATGACATGGGAATAATGTTCGATCGTCATATGCTCGGTGACGTCAACCGTTCCGATCTCCGCCACGCGTCCCACATCGTTGCGCCCGAGATCGAGCAGCATCAGATGCTCGGCAAGTTCCTTCGGATCGGAGAGCAGATCATCGGCGTAGGCCTGATCCTCGGCACGGTTGGCACCGCGCGGCCGCGTGCCGGCGATCGGTCGGATCGTCACTTTGTTGTCGCGCAACCGCACGAGAATTTCCGGGCTTGAACCGACCACGGAAAAGCTGCCGAAATTGAGAAAATAGAGAAATGGCGATGGATTAAGCCGGCGCAATGCGCGGTAAAGGGAAAACGGCGGCAGGCTGAACGGCACGGAAAAGCGCTGCGATGGCACGACCTGAAAAATATCGCCGGCGGCGATGTATTCCTTGGCGTGCTCGACGAAGCGATGATACTC
>JAPYQV010000474.1 GCA_029937205.1 Alphaproteobacteria bacterium | reverse complement strand
GTATCAGAATGGGGCTCGACGCGGGCGCCGAGCCTTACGGTAACTGGTCCGGCTGCCACGCGGTGGGCTGGGACATGAACGCGCCGGCTTACGGCGATCTCGCGGTCGGCGACGGCTTCCAGAAGCACAGCTATCCATTCGGCATCATGGTCAATGCGCAGGGCTTGCGCTTCCTCGACGAGGGCGCCGATTTCCGCAACTACACCTATGCTAAATATGGCCGCGAAATACTCGCCCAGCCGGGCCAATTCGCCTGGCAGATTTTCGATGCCAAGGCGAGCCATCTGTTACGCGACGAATACCGCATCCGCCAGGTCACGCGCGCCACGGCGGAGAACATTCCGGACTTGGCCGCCAAGCTGGAGGGCGTCGATGCCACGCAATTGGTGCGGACGGTCACCGAGTTCAACGCTGCCGTACGGACCGATATTCCGTTCGATCCCAACGTCAAGGATGGTCGCGGCACCGACGGACTAAAAACTGCCAAGTCCAACTGGGCCAACGCTCTCGATACGCCACCCTATGAGGCCTACGGCGTTACCTGCGGCATTACCTTCACCTTTGGCGGCCTGCACATCGACGATTCGGGGCGCGTGCTGGATGTGGCGGCGGACCCCATTCCCGGCCTTTATGCGGCAGGCGAATTGGTTGGCGGCCTGTTTTATTTCAATTACCCAGGCGGCACCGGACTCACCGCCGGCGCTGTGTTCGGGCGCATTGCCGGCGCTGCTGCGGCGTCTTAGCCCGCGTTTACTCCGCCGCTTCGCCGAGCTCGGCGATATTGTCGTTCCAATTGTCGGCGCTGCGCAGCCTGAACGACTCACGGAATTGCTCGGTTGATTTCGGCATCAGCTCGCCGGTGCCCCAATCGACGATCACGGCGTAGCGCCGCACCATGTCCATATTGTTGATCTCACCCTTGCGATAGCGCGCGGCCACGTCCGCGGGGTCTTCGGTGAGCCAGCCACGCCGCGTCTTGGCGATATCGCACCGCGCCGCCTTGGTGGCGTCGGCATCGACTTCATACTGGGCGAGATCGATATCGATCACCTTGAGCACCACGCCATAATCGATCTTGGCGCGCTCGATCGAGACATAATCGTCTTCTACATCCAGCATCACCGCCGCCGGATCACGCTCCAACGGATCGCCGAGGCCGCCGCCGCCACCGGTTGGGCGGCTGAACATGTCGCCCGATTCGATTTCCACATCGGAGAAAATAGTACCCAGCCATTCCTTTTCGCCGGTCTTGGCACGTTTCACCCAGAGGCCGTGCGGCAGCGATGGCAGGCCGCCCTTGATGCCCCAAACGATGGCGCGCTCGCGGTCGCAGATATAGCTGAGCACCGTATCCTCGGCCTCGCGCAGCGTACTGGTTTTGACCACCCCGGCGCCGCCGCGGAACTTGCCCGGGCCCGCCGAATCGCGCAGAATTTCGAACTCATTGGCGAGGATCGGCGAGAGCCGTTCCTGGCCTTCGATCGGCTGGGTTTGCAGGCCGGTACCAAAACATGCGGTGGTGACATTGCAGCCATCCTTGGTGGACCGCCCGCCCCAGCCGCCCGGCAGCCAGTCGTAAAACATGAACATCGGCTTATCTTCATGGCGCGTATCGCGCCCACCGGTGAGCAAATATTCCAGGTTAAAGGCGCAGGCAATGGCGCGCTCGGGCATGATATCCGACCAGATCTCGTAGATCGAATTCATGATTTTCTCGAACGGCATCAGGAAACCGGTCACCGCCACTGGCCAAGGTGCGTCGACAATCGAATTCTTGGGCGCGATCACCTCGATCGGCCGGTAGAAGCCGGAATTGAGCGGCAGGTCGGGAAAGTAGGTTTTCATGCCGGCGACGACACCCGAGAAAGTGGAGCCGAAGGCCGAATTATAGAGCGTGCCGATGCAACCATGGCTGCCGGTGAAGTCGTAGATCACCTTGTCGCCCTTAATCGTGAGCTTCACCCGGATCGGAATGAGGCCTTCGCCGGCCGCCGGGTCGCGGTCGATATAATCGACCGTTTCCCAACTGCCATCGGGCAACTCGGCGATGCGCTGGCGCGTCGCCTGCTCGACATAATCCTGCACTTCCTTGAAGCCGGTGACCACCGTGTCTTTGCCGTATTTATCCACCAGGCGGAGGATTTCGCGTTCGGCCACCCGCGTCGCCTCGGTCTGGGCGCGCATGTCGCCGATCACCGATTTTGGATCGCGCGTATTGGCCGCGATCATGTTGGCCACATCTTCGCGCAGCACGCCCTGGTCGATGATGCGGATCGGCGTGATGCGGATGCCTTCGCGGAACATTTCCTTGGCATTGACGTCAAACGAACCCGGCACGCTGCCGCCGACATCCGACCAATGGCCGTTCGATTGGCTGTAGGCGATGATCTCGTCGCCGACGAAAATCGGGCGGATCAGGCGCACATCGTTGAAATGGGTGCCGCCGGCATAGGGGTCGTTGATCATGAAAACGTCGCCCGGCTTCATATCGCCCTTGAAGGCGCGGATCACATCCTTGCAGGTGTAATGCAGCGTGCCGACATGAACGGCGATATCCTGATTGCCCTGGGCAATGGAATCGCCATTGGCGTCATTCAGCGCCGAGGAGAAATCGCGATTGTAGATGACGAAGGAATAACAGGTCCGGAGCACCTGCTCGGCCATCTGGTCGACGATGGTGATGAAGGAATTTTTTAACACCTCGAAGGTGACGGGATCGAGGGTAAGTCCACTCCAAGAACCTGCGCGGCTATCACTCATTTTGAATCCTCCGAGACGTAAATTCGGATATTGAGCCACTCGTCTACTTCGACCCGCACA
>JAPYQV010000473.1 GCA_029937205.1 Alphaproteobacteria bacterium | reverse complement strand
TTCGCCAACAATCTGGAAGACCTCTATATTCCCGATGCCGGACAGGTGCAGCAGGCGGTCCGCACGGTGATGGGGAAAGACTGACATGAGCGATTCGATCCGCGCCATCTGCATGCCGAAATGGGGGCTCTCCATGAAGGAGGGCACCGTTGCAGCATGGCTGATGGACGAAGGCGATGAGATATCTCCCGGTGACGAGGTCATGGATGTCGATACCGAGAAGATATCAAGCGCTGTTGAAGCTTCCGAAAGCGGTATCCTGAGGCGGCAAATAGCGTCGGAGGGCGATACCTTGTCGGTTGGCGACCTCTTGGGCGTGCTCGCCGATAGCGACACCTCGGACGCCGATATCGATGCTTTTGTCACCGAATTCCAGGCCAATTACGTACCGCCGGCGGATGACGAGGATGACGGCGGCGCGGCGACGGAAACGGTCGATGTGGATGGCCGCTCGATCCGCTACTTGCTGCGCGGCGAAGGCGGTGTGCCGATTATCCTGGTGCACGGCTTTGGCGGCGACCTCAACAACTGGCTGTTCAACCACGAGGCCCTGGCGGCCAAGCGCGCGGTGTATGCGCTCGATCTGCCGGGCCACGGGGCTTCCAGCAAGGATGTCGGCGACGGCGGCGTGACGGCGTTGGCGGCTGTTGTCAGCGGCTTCATGGCGGCGCTCGATATCGACAAGGCCCATCTGGTCGGCCATTCGCTGGGCGGCGCCATAGCGCTCAGCGTGGCGCTCGACAATGCCGACAAAGTGGCGTCGCTTACCTTGATCGGCAGCGCCGGTCTCGGTGCCGAAATTGACGGCGACTATCTGCAGGGCTTTATCGCCGCCGAACGGCGCAAGGATCTGAAGCCCCATGTCGAGAAGCTGTTTAGCGATCCGGCACTGGTGACGCGGCAATTGATCAACGACCTCTTGGCCTTCAAGCGCATCGATGGTGTGCAGGCGGCGCTCGAGACGATCATGGCGGCGTTCGCGCCGGGCGGCAGTCAGGCGCTGGTGATGCGCGATAGGATCGGCGATGTCGCCGGCCCGGTGCTCGCCATCTGGGGTTCGGGCGACCGTATCGTTCCGGCGAGCCATGCCGAGGGCTTGCCCGGCAATGTTCGCACGGAAGTGATGTCGGGCCAGGGCCACATGGTGCAGATGGAAGCGGCTTCCGAGGTCAACAAGCTGATCGACGAACTAATCGGATAGGCGGCCTGTCGATAGCGGCGGGTTGTCCGATGGCACGGCGGAGTGAAATATGGCCGACACCGGACAGGGTGCGCAGCATGACGACCCGGCGTTAATCAACGGCGATATCGATATCCGTATCGCCGCCGATGGCACGTGGTTTCATGAAGGCGGGCCGATCAGGCGCAAGAAACTGGTCAAACTGTTCGCCAGCGTGCTCAAGCGCGATGACGCCGGCGATTATTGGCTGGAAACGCCGGTCGAGCGCGCGCGCATTCGCGTCGAGGATGCGCCTTTCGTGGCACTTGAAATGACCATCACCGGATCGGGGCGCGATCAATGCCTCACCTTCCGCACCAATATCGATGCACAAATCATGGCCGATGCCGACCATCCCCTGGAATTCCGCCCCCGGCCCGGCGGTGAACCCGCACCCTATTTAAGCCTTGGCGGCGGCCTCACCGCGCTTGTCGTCCGTGCGGTTTATTACGAATTGGTCGAGCTTGGCGTCGAAGAAAAGCGCCACGGCAAGACCCAATTCGGCGTCTGGAGCGGCGCTGAGTTCTTTGTCTTCGACGATACGGCGGCAGCGCCTGGTGGCGCCTGATGCGCGATACCATCCGCGCCCAGTTGCGGGCGCGCACGGCCGGCGATGCGGAACAGGCCTGGAGCGAAGTAACCGAGATCGCCGAGCGCGAGCCCGACGCCAACGTGCCAGGCTCCTACCGCGACGATCAAAACGCCTGGAAAGATTTTGGCGTCACCGGGCCGCTCAAGGCGGCGGCGGTTCTGGTGCCGCTGATCGAGCGCCCGGCGGGCATGACCGTACTGCTCACCCGGCGCACGGAATATATGGGCTCGCACAGCGGGCAGATCAGCTTTCCCGGCGGGCGGGTTGAGCAATCCGACGCCGCGCCCGTGCATACCGCACTCCGCGAAAGCGAAGAGGAAATCGGCTTGGCACCCGAGCGTGTTGAAATCCTCGGCCGATTGGCAAACTATGTCGTCGGCACGGGCTATCGCATCACACCGGTTGTCGGGTTTGTCGATGCGGGGCAACAATTTGTCCGCGATGAGCGCGAGGTCGCCGAAATATTCGAAGTGCCGCTGGACTTGGTGATGGAGCCGGGCAACTATCACCGGGAACATATGCGCATAAAAAATATCGATCGATCCTACTACGTTCTGCCCTATGGCGATTACCGCATATGGGGCGCGACGGCGTCCATCCTGGCAAATTTGCGCGATACCTTGAGCGAGTAGGCGACATGCTGCGCACCACACTCTTTCACATTGCCCTGTTGATGGCGCCGGCGGTGCTGTTCTTTCTCTATCTGCTGATCGCGCGCAAGACGCGCCTGAGCAAGAGCGAGGCCGCCAAGACGTTGCGCGAATTGCCGTGGCCGTGGCTGCTCGGTGCCGGTTTGGCGTTGATGGCGGCGAGCCTGGTGGCGCTGAGCTTCAGCTCCGGCGACGAACGTGGCGGCACCTATGTGCCACCCCACATGGAAGACGGCAAAGTGGTGCCGGCCAAGGTGGAGTGAAACCCGCCCGCCGGATCGAACCGACAGCGTGGATGCGCAACTCGTCAACGCGCGCCGTTATCGACGCGCTTTGCAGCGCTAGACAGAAGGTAAGAT
>JAPYQV010000472.1 GCA_029937205.1 Alphaproteobacteria bacterium | reverse complement strand
TTGCTTTCTAACTTCCGCGTTGTATGAATGTTCTCCTCACTGGTGAAGCACGCCAGAATTTGTTTGTCCCAGACAGCTTCGGAAATAGCGAGACAACAGGCATCGCAAAACCCATTCCATCCAGCCAAAGACCGCGCTGAGTACCCGACAACTCATGGCGAGCACCTATTCAACAGGCATACTTCAAAGCTAACGCTGAAGTTAAACAAAGCCCCCGAGACTAGGTAGCTCCCGAATAAAGGCTACCAAAATAGGTAGGGTGGTGATTCGGATGCTGTAAATATTTCTCGGCAGGGCAATCCCTGCGCTGTTCCGGCGAGGGTAATTTCTCCCCTCCGGGTCATGCCACGTCACTCCGGCAAAAGTCAGTAACGGACGGCGGTCTTATCTCAACACTTGATGATCGGGCGTGCGGGTTTGCCTGCAATGGAGGGGCGGAGTGCCTGCCAAGCGTTATACATAGCCTCGTGTGCCTGCCAGGTCTCGTTGGCGAGAATGCGCACGATCACGAGATTTCCGATACGGCTCACGCCGGCTTGCGTTTCCTCAACATCCTCAACAAGGCCGAGAACCTCGTCCTCAATGGCGTGCGGTAAGTCCGGTGCGTAACCGAACACGGTGGCCATATGATAGGCGCCGTGCCACAGGCGCTGCAAATCGGCGACCGCCTGTGGTTTAGTGGCCAAGAGGCGGTCAAGCGCAATGGTTCGATTGCCCATGCGGATCTCGAATTCCGACTTCAGACTGTCAAACTTGAATGCTTCTCCGTCACCATAATGAATCCGCCCGGCCGAAATCATGTCGGTGGCAAAAATGCGGGAACTCTCATCCATTGTTATCCGGTTGATGCGCTGCGTCCTGCTGCGCGCGAACGGTATCGCTTCGTCTGGGCAATATTCGAGTAGAGCGCCGGGGCCGACCAAAATATCGACGATCTCACGCGACGTCTCTTGTTCGATGCATTTGTAAAACTTGGTCGAGGCCGTGGTGGTGAAGAGCGCCCGCGTGCCGGCATCAAGCGTGGCATGGAACTGCGACACATCGCCCTCGACAAATCCGCCGGCGCTGTTGAGCAACAGCATGAACGGCTCGTCGTCGTGATCCGGATAGTGACAGCCCTGCCACTGAAACGGAATGCGCCAGCTATGCGGCTCGATTTCCGTTCGCCCATTCTGCAAACGCGCATGGACGTTCATCAACGCATGTTTGCCGACAATCCAATTGGGATCAGGCTGTACGGGTGCGTGCATACGAGGTGTCTGATTATGCCGCCGTTTGGTCGAGCAGCAGAACGTCCTGTTCGATCCAGGCGATGATTTTCTCAAGGCCGACGCCACCCCGCAAGTCGGTAAAATAATAGGGCTTCGCGCCACGCATTCGTTTTGAATCCCGGTCCATCACGTCGAGGTCAGCGCCAACATAGGGTGCCAGGTCGATCTTGTTGATCACCAGTAGCGGAGATTTGGTAATGCCGGGGCCGCCCTTGCGCGGGATTTTATCGCCCTCGGCCACGTCGATGACGTAGATATGGCTATCGACCAACTCGGGGCTGAAAGTCGCGGCGAGATTGTCGCCGCCGCTTTCGATGAAGATGATGTCCAGATCATCATGTGTCGCCGCCATCTCTTCGACCGCGTGCATGTTCATCGATACGTCTTCACGGATGGCCGTATGAGGGCAGCCGCCGGTTTCCACGCCAACAACGCGGTCCGGCGCGATGGCGCCGCTCTTCATGACAAATTCCGCATCTTCCTTGGTGTAGATATCGTTGGTGATCGCGGCCAGGGAATGGCGCGCGCCCAACTCATGACAAAGGGCGACGAGCAGGGCCGTTTTGCCTGACCCGACGGGGCCGCCGATACCAATTCTTACTGGTTTACGCATATTGAGGCTCCGTATTTGTTGTTAATCGCATGCGATCACGACATGCAGAGGCGGGTATGCAGGCGCTCATGCTGCATGCTGGCGATATCGAGCGAAGTCATGGAGGTGCCCATTCCATCAAGAGCCGTATTACGGGCAAGCCGAGTGGCTTCCTGCAGCAGTGGCCAGGCACCGAGGATAATGCGCTGCGTTTCGACCTGGCCGAGCGGAATAATGCGCGATGCAACGCCGGCCAAATTGGACACGGCGGCATGAAGAAAGGCCAGTACAGTGTCTTTTTCCGGGAGGCCGAATTCGCCCGCCGCCGCGCCAAAGATAACCGCCTGATGCCCGGCGCAGCGGCCGGACTTGATGGCCTTTTCAAACTGCTTGAGCTGCTCGGGCGCGAAGATGTCGCGCATGGCGGAGAGAAGCGCGTGCCCCGTCTTGTCCGAGGCTTCGCGTGCCTCGCGGCTAAGCTTGAGCGCGCCGACCAATTCGTCGAGCGCTACCAGTGCGTCAATGTCGCCGGCCCGCATGGCACGGTGCGCATGCGCCACGGCGGCGCCATCGACGCCGGCGACACCATATCTGAGCCAATCCCGGCAGGCGATTTCAAACGATGGCGCGTCGTCAATTCGTTCGCTATCAATCCAGGTCTCAAAACCATAGGAATGGTTGAACGCACCCGTCGGGAAAGAAGAGTTGGACACCTGAAGGAAATAGAGCAGGCGTTCGGCGGCCTTAGTGCTCATGATGATGCCCCCCGGTGTGGGAACCATACCGCTTGCCAACAAATGGCATTGTCTTGCGCTCAAAAACAATGCCAAGACGCTCGAGCATGTCCGCGACCATGGCATCCGCCGGTGTCAACATGGCACCCTCGGTGAAACGTACCGGGCGGTGCAAATTTCCGAGCTGATAGCCGGCCACGCCCCAGCTATAGGCAGTATTGGGAC
>JAPYQV010000471.1 GCA_029937205.1 Alphaproteobacteria bacterium | reverse complement strand
GTATCGATTACCCGTGCCCCTACATCTGCCTCGGCAATCAGCGCCTCGGGGATGAGCGAGCCGGCATAGAGCACCACGGCGGCTTCCTGCAATAACTTCAAGCCGCGCAGCGTCATCAGATCGGGCGCGCCGGGCCCCGCGCCAATAAAATGTACCGTCATGTCGCCTGCTGCTTTGCTTGTTGTTTTGCTTGAGCGCCGTAACCGCGCGGTGTGTAAACGCGCCGGCCGTCGCCGCTCTCGATCGCGCGCGTCTGGTTGCCGCCGATCATCACCAAAGTCAGCATATCGATCATATCGGGATCGAAATCGCTCAACGCGACGATATTCACATGCTCGCCGGCGCGGCCAAGATTGCGCGCCACGATGACCGGACAGTCGGCGGGCCGCGCGGCGGCAAATATCTCCACCGCCCGGGCGAGACCCTGGCGACGCTTTTTGGAAGCCGGGTTGTAAAGTGCCACAACGAAATCCGCCGAGGCGGCCGCCTCAAGCCGCTTTTCAATGACAGGCCATGGGGTCATGAGATCGGAGAGGGAAATGGCGCAAAAATCATGGCCGAGCGGTGCGCCGGCGCGGGCTGCTGCTGCCTGTAACGCCGAAATTCCCGGCTCGACATTAATTTCAATCGAGCGCCACGCGGGCGCCGCCTCGCGCTCGAGCAGCTCGTATGCCAGCGCCGCCATACCAAATATGCCGGCATCGCCGGAAGAGACCAGCGCCACGTCGCGCCCTTCCGCCGCCAGATCGAGCGCGGTGCGAACGCGCCTTTCTTCCTCACCGAGGGCAAATTCATGCCGTTTCTTGCCGACGGTAAGCGGTGCTGCAAGATCGAGATAAAGGCCGTAGCCGACCACGTCGCTGGCCCGCAACAATGCGGCGCTCACTGCCGGCGTACGCCAACCGGCATCGCCCGGTCCGATGCCGACAATGGTGAGACGGCCGAGGCCGCGCCCGAGCGATTCTGGTTGGAGGATCGCGCTCGCCCGCGCCACGGCGCAGGTTGCCCGCGCGGATTTTTGTTTGCTGACGATCAATTCGCCATCCGTGCCGGTGCAGGCGAGCGCCGCCGCCTCGGCAACGCCATGACATCCGACGGCACGGAACACCACGTCAGACGGATTGGCGAGGCGCGGCGTTTCCTGCTCCAGGCGCGCCGCCTCAAAAAAGCGCAGCGGCAATCCGGTCTGCCGCGCCACAGCGCGCAGGGCGGGTTCGTCCATTTTAAGATCGACGGACGCCATACACGCGACGGCAAGCGGGCTGAGTCCGGCCCCGACCAGGGTTTGCGATATCAGCGCCGAGGCCTCTTCTGCCATCGTGCCGCGCTCGCAGCCGACGCCGAGCGCCAGTATTTGCGGGCGGAGGGTGATATCAGCCGTCGATTCGGCACGCACCGAGACCGCCACTTTACATGGCCCATCGCTACTGAATTGGGCTGAGCCATTGCGCAACCAATCCGCCAACCGGGAAGGATCATCGAGCGCCACGGCCTCTCCGGCCAGCAACGCCGCCGTCACTTTTTTCACGTCCCCGCCGGGCTCCATGTGCCAGCCTTCGGGCGGATCGTCAAAAGCGAATCCGAGAGCCAACTCGCCCGCCGTGGTGATCGCCGCCGTGCCACCGAGTGCCGCCGCCAGTTCCTCAGCCATGCGGTTGGCGCCGTGATGGCCGCCCAAAAGCGGCACCGCATGGCTGCCGTCTTCGGCCAAGGCAATGACCGGCGGCTCCTGTGTCTTATCACCGAGGTGGCGGGCCAGACAGCGAATGACGATACCGGCGGCGGTGAGCGCAATGATCGGCCGACCGGCAAGAAAAAGCGCGCCGAGATGCTCGGCCGTGTTATCGAAAGTGACATCCACCTCACGCACCCGTTTGGCGAAACCATGCAATTCCGCCCCCGGCAGCGCCGCCTGGGCACGGCGCGCCGTCTCCAGGCCGGAGGGCCCGAGGACAATGATTGCCGGGACTCCGGTCATTTCACAGCACTCATTTCCATGCCTCGCCGCGCCGGTGCACCAGCACCATGGAGAAATACGGCGCCGGGTCCGGTGCTTCGGAAAGCGGCAGGATTCGCTCTGCGGCGTGACTGGCGCGCTCGATATAGCGCGCGCGGTTTTCCAGGCCGAGGCTCTGCAAAATACGCCGTACCTTGGCGATATGGCGCCCGACCTTGACGATTGCCGCCGCATCACAAACCTCGAGTCGCGCCGCCAGGCTGCCTTCGTCGAGCGGCGCCGGCAGTATGCTGAGCACGTCATTGCGCGCCGCGAGCGGCGCCGCCAACGCCGCCGCGCAGGCCATCGGCGAAGAGACGCCGGGCACCACCTCGATCTTGTGATCATCTGTCAGGCGTTCGAACAGATACATGAAGGAGCCGTAGAAAAACGGATCGCCCTCACACAGCGCCGCCACATCGCGCCCGGCCCGAAGATGGCCGGCGATCTCGCGTGCCGCCGGACCATAAACATCTTCCGCCGGAAATTGCTTGGCATCGAGCGGCATACGAATGGCGATCTCGATCTGGCCGCCCGGTAGATGCGGCGCCGCGATGGCGCGCGCCAAACTCTCACCTTCGCTCGGCGACGGATAGGCCAGCACCGGTGCGGCGCGTATGATTCGCAGCGCCTTCAGGGTCAGGAGTTCCGGATCGCCCGGACCGACGCCGAGGCCATAAAGCGTGCCCGGCGCGTTGCTCTTATCGTTCATCACCTAATCCTTTGTCGCCGCCCATTGCGTCACCGGCGTGAGCGGCCGCCACAATGTGCGCGCACCGACGCCTTTGGCGCGCGAGATATTGATACGCACCATGTTGCCGCCGAGCTCTTC
>JAPYQV010000470.1 GCA_029937205.1 Alphaproteobacteria bacterium | reverse complement strand
GCCGAATTCAGAGAAACAGGCGGCGGAAACGAGGCCGACATAGCCGGTGCCGATCATGGCAACATGCATGGTGATATCCTATCGGTGCTTGGTGTTAGGTCGAGCCTGTCGGGTTTTTCAAGAACTCTGATAATTCGTCGCGCAAATCATCGCGCGCCAATGCGAAAGCAATGTTGGCCTGCAGAAAGCCGGCCTTGCCGCCACAATCGAAGCGCCGGCCTTCGAAACGTAAGCCATGGAAGGGAATACCGTCATCGATCAGCTTGGCCAGGGAATCGGTTAGTTGAATTTCACCGCCGACACCGCGTTCCATGCGCCCGAGATAGTCAAAGACTTCCGGCTGCAATACATAGCGGCCGATTATGCACAGATTGGACGGCGCGACCGCCGGTTCCGGTTTTTCCACCATGCCGCTGATGTCGATCACCCGGCCATCATCCGCCGCCACGTCGACGATGCCGTATTTGTTTGTTTGCGCATCCGGCACTTCGGCCAGCGCGAATATGCAACCGCCGCGCTCGTTATAAAGATCAACCACCTGAGCCATGCAGGGTTTTTGCGAGAGCACCACTTCATCGACGAGAAAGACCGCGAACGGCTCATCGCCGACCAAATGGCGGGCACACCAGACCGCGTGCCCGAGGCCAAGCGGCTCCTGCTGGCGGGTGTAGGAAAGCGACCCAGCGGGCGGGATCAGGCTTTTCAATTCCGCCAACTCCGCGGTCTTGCCGCGCGCCGCCAATTCCGCCTGCAATTCATACGAATGGTCGAAATGATCTTCGATCGCGCCCTTGCCGCGCCCGGTGACGAAGATGAACTCTTCTATCCCTGCCGCCGCCGCCTCTTCCACGGCATATTGAATGAGCGGCTTGTCGACGATGGGCAGCATTTCCTTGGGCACGGCCTTGGTTGCCGGCAGAAAGCGGGTGCCGAGCCCGGCAACGGGAAAAACAGCCTTTTTTACCGGCCTTACCATTCAATTCGCTTTCTAGTTCAAAACCCAATTTGGCGCCGCAATGGCGCAGGGTGTCTCATTTTTCCTGCCCTACGGCAAGATGTCTTACTTGCTGCCAAGCAAGACCTCCTTGGCTTGATTTATCTTTGCCGCCAAATAATCCGAGCCGCCCTGATCCGGATGAATCTTAAGCAGCAATTTGTGATGGGCGTCACGAATTTCGGCCTCGCTGCTGCCGCGCTCAAGCCCGAGAACCTCAAAGGCCTCGTCCCGGCTCATGGCGGTAGCGCTCTGGTACGGCGCGCGCCGGCTTGATGAGTGCTGCTTCGAAGCGGATTCCTCTTCATGCCCGCCGTCGCCAAAGGCCCTCTCGATATAACTCTCGATAAGTCGCGCCGATTGCTCGTCATTTGCCTTGCATTCATTCAGCAATTCAACCAGTTGGGTATGGCTAAGCTCGTGCAAGTCCTGCCCGGCAAATTCTCCGCGCATAACAGTGCCATGCATCTCGCCACTGTCGTGGTCGAGCGACATTCTGAGATAGGCGGTTTCGATCCCGGATTGTTTGCCGGGCGAGGGGGTGCCTCCTTGCCGGGCCGCGGCGGCGCTGCGCATGCCACGAATGAGGAGCGGCAGGAATGTGAGCGCGAGGGGAATAAGCGCCAACTGCATCTTGCCGGTAACACCGAAATAGATCGCCAGCAATCCGCCGAGGCCGAGAAATCCCCATTTCAACACCTTCGCCAGGCGCGTCGGGTTGGCGCTTTCGAACCAGCGCGAAATGAGAATCACCGCGACCAACAGCGCGACACCGAGAATTAGATATTGCACCATACGCTAGCGCGTTCCTCCGAATGGGTTATCGAACCCCGAGTTTACTTTAATTGATGGGAAATTTGTAATGCCGCGCCGCCTTGGCGTTTGCCGTAATCGGCGAGCGCCCGCCGTCCGCCCGCCGCGTAAACGGCGACGGCGCTCAACAGGTTTTTGAGCTGCGCCGCGCTGCTGGCATCGAACTGCAAATAGGCGCCGCCCGAGAGGCGGGCAATTTGGCGAAACGCCAGAGAGGATTCTCGCTCACCGCCTTCGTGAAACATGAAGGCCGGCACCTTCAACATACCAAGCTCACCCGCCAGGGCGCAGAGATCGTCGACATTTTCTTCCATGGCATCGCCGACAAAGACAAGTGCACCCAATCTTTCGGTTTTGCATTCCCGGATGGCGTGCTTCAGTACCTTGCGGATTTGCGTGTGGCCGCCGAGGCAACGGACGGCGCTCATATGGCGAACCAGCCGGCCTGGACTGCTGAGCCATTTTGTCGCGCGAAATTCGTTGAAGCCCCGGAAATATGCCAACTGTACAGACAATCCGCCGAGCGCTGCGGTCTGGGCAAACATTTCGCCCTGAATTTGGCAGGCCCGATCCCAACTCGGCTCGCGGCTGGCGGTGGCATCCATGGCAAACAGCAGTCGGCCCTTGCCTTTGCCTTTCAGCGGCGTGGGCGTCGCTGCGACCTTGCGCAGAAATCTGTCGATATCGGATATATTGCTGGAGTCTGCCGCCGGCAGGCCCTTTTCACGGTCTGGCATTTCGATTTCTCTTTTCCGCGGATGAGTCTAGCAGACCGCACCAAGAAAAAGAGAATATCCGTTGCCACAAGGCAAAAGGCGCCGCAATTTGCGGCGCCCTGCTATAACTTACCCCATCCAATTTACGGCGATAGACACGCCAGACCGGAATCTCTATTCGCGGAAAAAGTCGAAAATAGACTTCTTCTTCTTTGGCTTGGCGGCTTTCCGTTTTACCGGTGCTGAACGTGACGGCGTGGCCACTTTCTGCTCCGTTACCATCGGTCCGCCATTGGAATCGGGAAGCGTGAATAC
>JAPYQV010000469.1 GCA_029937205.1 Alphaproteobacteria bacterium | reverse complement strand
TAATCTCCGTCGCCGCAGCCGAGACCACCGGCCAATGGGAGACCAACAGAGCCCGTCCGCCAGCATAAAAGCCCCAGCCTTGCACGTACGACGGCGCAGGCACCGTGGTTCAGGGGCCCGGGCGTTCGTTTCAGTAGCCGGTTGCGGAAGCACCGGGGGCGGCACCCTGTAATCGCCTGAGGCTGTTCCTCAGGTTGGGGCTTGGGCGCGCGCCGAAGCGTGCTGGCATAACGGCATAACGGCTCGCGCTCAGTGCGCTCGACGATACCTATGCCTGTTTGAAACGGTTTGGCGCTACGTAAGTAAGGTTGAGCAAACAAAATGTGCAAATCATCCAAAGAACAATAGACAGGTGACGGCTGAATGGGGATGATTCGCTAACTCTATAACTATGAGCAGGGCTCGCCGAGCGGCGGGCCGGCTTCGGAAGTCATTTTCGGGCTTCGCCACGACGAGATGCTAGTGAGCAATATTTGCAATGGCCTGATCAACGTGCCCCAGGGAGTTCTGGGCGGCCTGCCGGCAAGCCGGGGTTTCAGGTGAGATTATCGCCGGACGACGGCAGGGGAATCTATTCGACTGACGCCTATTGCCACCTGATGCCCGGCGACCACCAGCACACCGTAGACAATGGCGGCGGCGGCTATGGCAATCCGCTCGATCATGAAGCCCAGTGCGTTCTGACCGATGTGGCAGAACGCTATGTCTCGCTCGAACAGGCGGAAGAAGTATACGGCGTGGTCATCACCGGCTCCCGGACACGGGATGAACTTGCCGTTGACGCGAACGCGACCGAAACGCTGCGTCAAAGCCGGCGCGCGTCAGCCAGGGCGTGAAAGTCATCCGATGGCGCGGGAGATTATGAGCGACGCTGATTACGAAGCCTATCGGCGAAAGGTGTTCGATTTCCTGTGGCGCGAGGTGGAGCCGCTTGCTGCCGAGATCGAGCGGAGTGGCGTCTTTCCTAATGATGATTTGTTTCCTAAATTTTGCGATCATGGGTTGTGGGGGCTGCTCATTCCCAAGCGCCATGGCGGGCTCGGCCTCACCACCAAACAATATCTCCCCTTTTTGGCGGAATTCTCTAAGGTGGCGGGCGTGGTACGGGTACTCCTGCATGTGCACAATACGAGCGCCCGCGCGGTGGCGAGCTATGGCACGAAGGCGCAAAAAGAGAAGCTCCTGCCGGCACTCGCGCGCGGCGATTCCTCGCTCACCTTCGCCATTACCGAACCCAATTCTGGCTCCGGCATGGATGTCGCCTGCCGGGCTGTGCGCGACGGCGATAAATGGGTGGTAACTGGCAGCAAGCATTACATCACCAATGCCGGGTTGGCCGATTTGCATCTTGTTTGCTGCCGCACCGGTGCGCCCGGTGAGCGCCGCGACCGGCGCGCCTTGAGCGCGCTGGTAATCTCCCCGGACACGCCCGGTTTTACCATTGAGCCCATGCCCCATCTGATGGGCAATAACGGGCCGTATCACGGCATTCTCCGCTTCGACGGCGCGCGCGTGCCGGTGGAGAGCATGATCGGCGCGGAAGGCGATGGGCTGGAGGTATTCTTGGGCGAGTTAGAGCCGAGCCGCGCTTTTGTCGCCGCTAGTTCCCTCGGTGCGGCCGAGCGCGCGCTCGAAATCGCCCTCGATTTTTCTAAACGGCGCGTCACTTTCAGCAAGACTATCGCAGAGCGGCCCTCGATACAGGCTGAGCTCGCCGAAATGGCGCGCGACGTCTATGCGCTGCGTCTCATCCTGGAAGACGTGGCAGACAAGCTCGACAAGAACGAGGATTGCGCGCTTGAAGCCTCCATCGCCAAGTTGACCGGGCTCGAGACGGTGATGCGGGTAACCGACAAGGCGCTCGATGTGGTCGGAGGGCGCGCCTATTTCGCCGATTATCCCTATCCCCTGGAGCGCATCTATCGCGAGGCGCGCATCAATCTCGCGGAGGAAGGCACGCCCTCGATCCAGCGTCTAGTCATGGCTCGCGCACTGTTGGACCAGCCGACGCCGCTAGCCATCGGCACCCTCGGCACGCCCTATCAACCCGCCGGCACCGATCCCGCGCTCGGCCAAAATCCGCCGCCTGATCTTTCCTACGCGCACGACCCGAAGAACGCAAAGTAGTCTTAAGTTGCTTGACTCCACCTCAGATCAGCAACCTAAGCACGGTCGTTAAATTTTTCCTGACGTTACCCGGCGGTGGTTAGAATGTTTTTTATCTCTCGTCCCTAAGTAAATGATCAGCACCTTTTTCTGCGATCATTATCGTCGGCGCATTCGTGTTGCCGGACGTAAGGCGCGGCATTATCGAGGCGTCGATCACGCGGAGGTTTGCCAGTCCGTGGACACGGAGTTGATCGTCGACAACCGCCATTGAATCGTTGCCCATTTTACAAGTGCCTACCGGGTGATAGAGCGTTGCGCCGGTGCGTCGTGCATAGTCGAGCAACTCTTCGTCACTCTCGCAATCAGCTCCAGGCAAGTGCTCGGCTTCAACGTAGCGAGAAAGCGCTGGCGCAGCGGTGATCGTGCGGGCAATGCGCATGCCGCCGATAAGGGTCTGTCGGTCGGTCTCGGTGGCGAGGAAGTTGGGCCGGATCGCCGGATGCACGAGTGGATCTGGCGATTTGATGTGGATAGATCCGCGGCTTTCAGGCCGTAGCTGGCTTGGCCCAAAGGTTAACCCGGGCCAACGATCGAGCACGCGCTTCTTCGGGTCAGCAAAGCTGGCATGCGCGATGTGGTATTGAACGTCCGGGGTCGCGATCTCCGGCCGCGTCTTGACGAAACCAACGATGATGCCGGCTGTGGCCGTGGTCACTGTCACCGCCAGCACGGCGCG
>JAPYQV010000468.1 GCA_029937205.1 Alphaproteobacteria bacterium | reverse complement strand
TAGAGCACTGTCTTCGGGAGGCAGGGGCCGGAGGTTCGAATCCTCTCACTCCGACCAATTATTTCTGACACCAGAATTGATACATGCCGTTGAAGGTGTCGGGATTATTAAGCTCAAACTGGTGCCACAAGGAAAGCGACGTTAGGGCCGCGTGGTCCGGGTGGGATTCTCTGAACTTGTGTAGGGTTCTGCGGTCGTCCAATTCGAAGCCGATAAAATTCAATTCCAGCGATTCAAGGGCCGCTTCGATCTCAGGCAGGTTGAAGCGCCGCTCCTGGACATGGAACAGAAGGTCGCGGCATCGGCTCAAGCTGAAAAAATCTTCGCCGTTGCATATTTTTTCCATTTCGCGATTGCCGCCAGCGGCCAAAGCGATGATGTCCTGGCGGCATTGGCGGATATCCTGAGCACTGGCTGTATAGCCTTTCTCAGCGATCAGGGAGCGACCGGCGGCGAGATGTTGGCGTGCGGTCTCGCTGTAGAGGCCGATCTTCATCACGCCGCCGGGGCGCAGGAGATCGACCAGAACTCGCCAGCCGGCCAGCGGGTCGCCGAGATGGTGGAGCACGCCGGCGCATCCGATGAGGTCGAATTGGCGCCCGAGATTAGCCAATTTCAAGATGTCGCCGTGGACGTATTCGATGTTCGCGAGGCCGAGTTCGCGAGACTTTCTCAGGGCGTAGGCAAGGCTGTTCAGGCTTAAATCCACGGCCAGCACGCGGGCGTTCGAAAACCTGGAGTTCATATAGAGCGCATGCTGGCCGGTGCCGCAGCCGGCCATCAGGATTTCCGGGCGCTCGGGAGAAAAATCATCGGCCAGATTGAAGAACAGCGGAGAGCCGCGCAAAACGGCGCCAAGACTGCTGCTTTTATGCGCCAAGCCGGCCTTGATCCAGCGTGGGTAGGGGCTCTCCTCATACTGCGCGCGAACCGATTGAGAAACCCTGTCTTCAATTGCGGTAACGGCGGAAATTTGGTTGCGCAAGGAGCGCTCTTTCAGCGCTTCGGTGACGTGCCGCAAAATCACGCTCTTTACATTATCTTCCCATTCGCGCTCACTTAGCTGCTGCGCCCAGGGAAATGCAAAGAGCGGCCGGTAGGCCGCCAGTGCGATCAGGTCGGACGGAGAAACGGCCTGCCGGTTTTCCAATTGACCCGCGATCCGTTGCTGCACCTGTTCGACCGCTTCACTTTCATCCTCAGACTCCGCGAAGACGTACTCGTTGGTAAAGCAATTTTGGGCCAGAGCTGCCGTAAACGGGATCACGCTTTGCGCCGTTTTTCCGCCAATTGTTTCCGCCATCATGGCGCGGCGCAAACCGGTGAGCATCCGCTCCATTTCGAGATCGCAGATTTGACTGAGCTGCAGGATTTTGAGGAACAGCGGGAAGGCCGACAATTGCCCGGCGATGGCGCTGTAGGCGACGTCACTGTCTTGCGCATTAAAGTCAGCCGCCGCCGCAATGCGCGAGAAGTCCGGAAGAAGGCGAAGCGCACTGACGGCCGATCGGGCGATATAGGCTGGCGGCACCGTCGGCTGCTCCAAGAGCCGCAACAAATCCCGGCAAAGATCGTCATCGACGGAAGCGAACGAAACAGTTCGCAAAGATGCCGCGAAATTGGCCCAGAACAATGCGTTTTCAGGCTTAAGGGCAACCGCCTGGCGGTAGCGGGTGATGGCGTCGTCAAGCCTCCCAAGGTCCTGCAGGGTGTTGCCGAGATTGTTATGTGCCTCGGCCAATTCGGGCTGGAGGTCGAGCGCCTTTTGGTAGCTCGCCATGGCCTCGTCCAATCGGCCGAGATACTGAAGCGATGTGCCGAGATTGTTGTGGATCATTGCGTAATCGGGCTGGAGGTCGAGCGCCTTCCGGTAACTGGTAATGGCTTCCTCAAATTGGCCAAGGTCCTGAAGCGCGAGGCCGATATTGGCATGCGCCTCGGCATATTCCGGCTGGAGGGTCAGCGCCATTTGGCAGCTGGCCAAGGCCTCATCCAGATTGCCGAGGTCACGCAAGGCAAGCCCCAGATTGTTGTGCGCTTCGGCATAATTCGGTTTGACGCCAAGCGCTTTTCGAAAGCTGGCGACCGCCTTTTCCGGCTGCTGAAGACTTTGCAGCACATTGCCAAGGTTATTGTGCGCTCCGGCATTATCTGGCCGCAGGCCGAGAGCCGCGCCATAGCTAGTTTCGGCCTCGTCGAGCCGGCCCAGAGCCTGAAGGACGATGGCGAGGTGATAGTGCGCATCCGGCAAATCGGACCTGAGATCGAGCGCCTTGCGAATAAAATCGACCGCGGCGTCGTTCTTTCCCAACTGGTGGGACGTTACGCCGAGCAAATGCAAGACGACAGGCTGATTGGAATCTTTCTCCAGTATTTGTCGGCAGACCTGCTCCGCCTCGGACAAACGGCCGGCGCTATGATGTTGTATGGCGAGGTTGATCGCTTGCTCGAGAGCCGGCGTTTGCTGCTGATCGGACATTTTTCATCCCAACGGACCGTGGCTTGATGATCTCCATCGCCCTGACGCCTCCCAATTTATACGCACAGAGGCAGGCGCCAGAATCAACAGCCCTGTTCCATTTAATTAAAACATAGATGCTCGTCTGGTTTGTATTTGGCAGGGGTTCGAGGTTCAATTCCCCTCTCGCCGATCAATAATTCTGAAATTTAGAGCGCTTCACGCCGGCGTGTCCGGGCGCTGGGGAAGTGCACCGTTGCGGTTGTGCAGACGCCGAACTCACTGCTGAGATCGATTTTTCCGCCGTGCAGTTTGGCCAGTGAATCGACCAATTGCATGGACAACATATTTATCGAACGCTTGTGGCGGTCGCTCAAATACGAGGCCA
>JAPYQV010000467.1 GCA_029937205.1 Alphaproteobacteria bacterium | reverse complement strand
TGCCAATGCCGGGTGCTCGAGATTGGCCTCGATATGACGCCACACGCGCGGTAAAAACTTTAAGTAGCCGGGCTTGCCGTCACGCCGCGCCAAACGCGAAAATATGCCGGCAATGCGGAGATTGCGATGGGCGCCGAGCAGCGCATAGGACGTGCGGAAGGCTTGCTTGTCCATATCTGGAAACGCCGCGACAAAGCGTTCGATCATCGCCGCCTGTAATGGCTCCGCCACATCGCGGCGCGCATCCTGCAAGAGCGAAACGAGATCGTAGGAATTCGGTGCCGTGAGCGCGTCTTGAAAATCCAGCAGGCCAACCCGGCTGTTACCGCGCCGCGCCGGCAGCCACATCAGATTGCCGGCATGAAAATCCCGCAACGCCAGGCCCGAGGGGATGGCCAGCGCCGGCGCATAGGCGCCGCGCCAAGCCTCAATCCACGCGTCCGCGTGCGCCGCCAATGTTTCTTGCGCCGTTCCTTGCGGCGGCCACCATTCGGCGAACAGACGAATTTCGTTGCTCAGATAGGCTTCGTTCATCACGGCGCCCTCTCGCGCAAGCGGTTGCGTGGAAAGATCCGCAAGCAGATCGACCGCCGCTTCATAGAGCGGGGCACGATCCGCTTCCGCGCATTTGTCAAAACTGAGATCGCCGAAATCCTCCAGCAGCACTAGGCGCTGCTCGCCATGCTCGGCGAATATCTCGGGCGCGCTATAGCCGAAACTTTTCAAATGCCGCGCGATACGGATAAACGGTCCGACATCCTGTGCTCCGGAATTCATCAGCACGGCGGAGTTATCACCGAGCCGCAGGCGCTGATAAATCCGCCCCGAGGCATCGCCTGCCAATGGCGTCCGCGCCGCTTGCGCCCAACCGGCGGCGGCAAGAAAGTCAGCAATGTGCTGGTCGCGCTCAGCCATCCGGCGCGGCAATGTGCTGTATCAATTGCGCCGCGCGAGCGCCATGCGGCGTCAAGGCGGCGCGGCGTGAAAGATCCGTATCCCCCGGCAGCAGGTGCAACTCGAGCCAATCTTCGGGCGCGTGCTCGGCCATCCGCTCGGGCCACTCAATCAGGCAAATCGCGTCATCAAAGGCGTCCTCAATGCCGAGCTCAAATATTTCCTCGGCCTTTTCCAGGCGATAGAGATCGAAATGCCAGACCGGCGCGCCGCGATTTTCGTTTTCGTAAACCTGGACCAGGGTGAATGTCGGGCTCGGCACCTCGCTCACACCGAGACGGGCGCCGATGAAGGCGCGTGCAAAGGCCGTCTTGCCGGCGCCAAGCTCGCCGGTCAGGCCGATGATATCGCCGGCTTCGGCGGCTTGCGCCAAACGCGCCGCGAGCGCCTCGGTGGCGCTTAAGCTATCGAGCGCCAACAAGATGCTCAATCTTCGCTACCGTCGCGCCCTTCGGGATGGCGCGGAAACCGGCAGGTGACCGTCGTGCCGCTATCCAAATCGGATTCCAACCTGACGCTACCGCCATGCAGTTCGACGAAATTCTTCACCAGCGAAAGGCCGAGCCCGGTGCCGCCCTGGCGCGCCAGAGGATTGTCGGCCTGCCAAAAACGCTCAAACGCCTGATCGTGCTCATCATGGGCGATGCCAATGCCTGAATCGGACACCCAAACCAGAATATGCTCTCCGTCGACGCGCGCGCCCAACGTTATCTCGCCGCCGGCCGAGGTGTATTTTATGGCGTTGTTGAGAAGGTTAAACACAATCTGCTTGAGCCGCCGTTCATCTGCTTCCATACGGCCGATATCCTCGGCGCAATCGAACTCAACCTGCAGCCGTTTGGTACGCACCCGTTCCTGAATCAAATTGAGCATGCTGAGGAGGGTCACGCGGAGATCAATCGATTCAATCTCCAGAACCATTAGTCCGGCCTCAATGGTAGCCAAATCGAGGATATTGTTGATCAATGACAGCAATTGCTGCGACGATTGCAGGATGCCGGAGACATATTCCTGCTGGCGTTCGTTGAGCTGGCCAAAATATTGGTTGGCCAGAATTTCGGTAAATCCGATCACCGTGTTGAGCGGCGTGCGCAATTCGTAGGAGACGTTGGCGATGAATTCGGATTTGAGCCGGTCGGCGGTTTCCAGGGCCTGCGCCCGGTCGCGCAGCGCGCGCTCGACCTGGAAGCTGTCGGTAATATCGAGATAGGTAATCAGCGTGGCGCCATCGGAAAGCGGCACATAGGTGCAATCCAGTACCTTGCCGGCGCGCCGCTGCAGCCGCATCGCTGAGCGCGCACGCTCTGAGATACGGGCGATGTGGTGGGTTTTGTAATTCTCCCAATCCTCACCGTCGTCGATCAACTTGCGCGACAATTCGGTAATCTCGGCAATATGCGGCTCGCCGTCGAGTTGCTCCTGGTTCAATTCCCAAAGCGTCGCATAGCCCGGGTTCGACAGCTTGAGCTTGTCGTCCGCGCCGAACACCGCGACCGCTTCGAACAAATTGTCGAGGGTCGCGCGCTGCACCGCCGTGAGCGTGCTGTAGGAGCGCTCCAACGTGTAACGGTCGGTCACGTCCTGGGACATAAACTGCAGGCCGCCAAAGGGATGGGGCGAGACAACGTGGCGTATGGTCGAGCCGTCGGGCAGGTGCAGGAGTTCCTCTTCCGGCTCCGTGACGCTGGTGAAGAGTTCGTTCACATGTTTTTTGTAGAGCCGCCAATCGGCCTGCTCGGGCAGCCGCCGGCGCTCACGCTGCGCTTCCAATACTTCCGAGAGCGTCGGCTCGCCAGCAAGCCAGCCCTCCTCCAGGCCAAACAATTTGATGAATTCGCTGTTGAAAAAAACCAAGCGCTTGTCGGCGGCATAGATGGCGATAGAAGTGTTGAGG
>JAPYQV010000019.1 GCA_029937205.1 Alphaproteobacteria bacterium | reverse complement strand
TCGCACCCTTCCGGGCGATGCGACCGTGCTGCCGTCTCACAACGAACCGTTTCGCGGCCTGCATGAACGGCGCGAATGGCTGATCCAG
Organism: Alphaproteobacteria bacterium; assembly: GCA_029937205.1. GTDB lineage: Bacteria > Pseudomonadota > Alphaproteobacteria > UBA828 > UBA828 > PTKB01. Next base: position 15,724 of record JAPYQV010000019.1, on the reverse strand, counting down.
CACCATCTCGATCGCCTGGAAGAGTTTGTCGCCGCTTGTGCCACGCCGACAAACGCTATCGCCGTGGCCCGGCAAGTCTTTAAGCGCGACCTCGATTCGTCTCAACTCGGCTTCGCCGCGGCGGAAACGGTGGCACACCTCAACTATTTGATCATTCAGGGGCGAATCACGCGGCACGCGGATGAAACCGGTGTCAATCTCTACCAGGCCTGTTGAGCCAATTCAGAGGCCGAGCAGCCGCGCCACCGTATCGCGCAATATAATGGCGCCATCGACCATTTGATCGAGCGGCACATGCTCGTTGGCGGCATGGCTGGTGGCGCCGTCGCCCGGGCCGAAATTGACGATCTCGATACCGTCGTCGGCGAAATAGCGCCCTTCGCTCACCGCCAGGGCGTTGATGATGTCCGGCGCGCGGCCCAGGCGCGCCTCGATTGCGGCCATCAGGGCTGAAATACCGGGTCCCTCCAGGGGCGGAGAAAAGCCGTTGGTGCCGGTCAAAAATTCGACCTCAAATTTTTCCGCCGGCTCGCCCGAATTCTCAAAAATCTCGACCATTTCGCTGTAGGCCTCCGTCACGTCCTCATCGGGCAACAGGCGGCGATCGATCTCCAGCATGCAGCTGCTCGGCACCACATTCACATTGTGCCCGCCCTGGATGCGGCCGATATTCATGGTCGAGCGTTTGGCGCCGCTCCGACGCGTTGCCAGGCGTGGCACCATCTCGGCGCGAAGATGTTCAACAAGGCGGATCATGCGCAGGATCGCATTGTCGCCGGAATCCGGATCGCCGCCGTGCGCAGCCCGGCCGGAAGCGGTGATACGCAACCACAGCACGCCGCGTTCCTCGGTGATCAGATGATTTTCCGTCGGCCCGCCGACCAGCATGAAATCGGGCTTGAGAGCGCCCGATTCACGCAAATAGGCCATCCCATCAGGTCCGAGGCGCTCTTCATCGCCGGTAAAGCTAAAGACGATCTCACCTTGCTTGGGGCCGCCGGCGCGCATGATTTCCTCGCCCAGCCAAATGTGCAGCGCGGTCGAGCCCTTACAATTATTGGCGCCAAGGCCATAGATCACACCGTCCTCGATATGCGCCTGAAAGGGGTCCGTGCGCCAATCCGCGACCGTGCCCACATCAACCGTATCGATATGACAGTTCAGCGCCAATTGCGGCGCGCCGCTGCCGCTACGCGCCACCACATTGTCGACCCCGTCTGTGCGGCTCAGCGTTTGACACTGATAGCCGGCGCGGGCGTAGCGCTCCGTAATATAGGTGCAGATATCCCTGGTATCGCCCGGTGGATAGGTTGAAGGAATGACGATAAGGTCACTCATTATTTCTGTCAGTTCACGCGCGAGATCTTTTTCGTTTATCATCTGTTCACCGAGCAAGAGGGGGAAGAATATTGACTGTTTCCGTAAAGAGCATAGGCGCGATCAACGAAGAGATGCAGGAAATTCCCATCGCCAAAGCGCGCATCGAAGAATTGCCGGTTGAGTTGAACCAGCTATTGGACGCGGCGCGGGCGCTCAGAAGTACCCACGATTTCGACAGCGACCCGGTGAATTTTCAGCGCGTCCTGCATTCCGTGCGGGATTGAGCCATGGCGGGTGAAGCGCAGCAGCTGGCGGAACTCACACTGTGCGATCTGGCCGATGGGCTGCGCGACGGCGAATTTTCAGCGACGGAAGTGATGGCGGCGACGCTTGCCCGTATCGACCACCTCGACCCGCACCTTAACGCATTCATCTGGTGCGACAGCGAACGTGCCATGGAGCGCGCGCGGGAAGCCGATGTGGCGCTTCAGCGCGGCGATGATGTCGGCCCACTGCACGGTGTGCCGCTCGCCCACAAGGACATGTTCTACCGGCCCGGCCGACCGACCACATGCGGCTCGGTCATTTGCCAGTCGTTCGAGGGGCGCGAGACCGCGACCGTGTTGCGCCGCCTCGATCAGGCGGGTGGAATTGAGGTCGGCACCCTCGCCATGGTCGAGTTCGCCATGGGGCCACACGGCTATAACGGTCACTTGCCACGCTGCCGCAATACTTGGGATTTCGAACGCATTCCATGCGGCTCTTCTTCCGGTTCCGGCGCCGCGGTGGCGGGCCGCCTGGTTTATGGCGCCCTCGGCTCGGATACCGGCGGCTCGATCCGCTGTCCCGCCGCAGCGAATGGCGTGACCGGGATGAGCCCCACTTACGGCCGCGTCAGCCGCTTCGGCGCCATGCCGATGTGTTTCTCACTCGATGTTGTGGGGCCGCTCGCTCGTACCGCCCGGGATTGCGCCCGCCTGCTCGGCGCCATCGCTGGACGCGATAGAAAGGACGCCAGCTCAAGCCGAGAACGCGTGCCGGATTATGAGGGCGAACTGATGCGCTCCATCGTGGGCTTGCGCATTGGTGTGCCGCAAGGATATTTCGATGAAGACCTTGAGCCGGGCGTGGCGCTGTTGGTCGAGGAAAGCCTTAATGCCTTGAAATCGCGCGGCGCCAGTATCATCCCTATCGATATGCCGCCCGTCCTCCAGCAGGTGGCCGATATTCACCCCCTGGTGATGAAGGCCGAAGCTTCCGCCAATCACGGCAATTGGAAGCGCGCCCATGGCGACGATTACTCCGATGAAGTGGGCAAGCGCCTGGAAGCCGGCTATTTCATTCCGGCGACCGACTATATTAATGCACTGCAATTTCGCGGCGCCGCCTTGCAGGCTTTCTCGGATGCGGTGTTCTCGAAGGTCGATGTACTGCACACGCCGGTCCTGCCGATGCCGACGCCGAGCCTGGAAGCAACCGCATATTCGAGTGGACCGGACTATCTCAAGATGGTGGTGGCGCTCACGCGCAACACCAAAGTGGTGAATTATCTCGGCCTGCCGGCCCTGAGCGTCACTTGCGGCTTCACCCCGGACGGCCTGCCTACCTCCTTTCAGTTGATCGGACGGCCTTTTTCAGAGGCCTTGTTGCTCCGCCTCGGCCACCAATATCAGCGCGAAACCGATTGGCATGAAAGAATGCCGAATGCAGTGGCGGCATTATGATTCGGTAATCGTGATAAGCCCTTCCTCCCCGTAAAAATTCCTGCGGGGAGGCAAGGGTTTGGGTTGGAGGGGCGAGCCAAGCGTGCGAAGCGCGCTGGAAATCCGTACCAAGAGATAGCCGCTCTAACTTTCTTCCTCATGCACGATCTGCGTGTCCGCAATGGAGCGCGGATCACGCGCCGTCCAACGGCCTTGCTCGGCAGTCGAGAAAAACTCCTGCGCAGCATGGTTGAAGGCGTCGGGTTCTTCCAAGTTTGAGGCGTGACCGGTGCGCGGCAAAATCACCAGCCCGCTGGTTGGCATGGTGCGCTTTAGCCACAGTGTCGCGTCGAGGCAGGGTTCGTCTTCGTCGCCATTTATCAAGAGTGTCGGCACGGTGACGGCGGCAAGTTCCGCTTCCAGGTCGTAGAGCGAAGGCCGGCGGCCCTGCACTCCGCGCAGTGTATTGGCCGAGCCGCGCGGCGAGTGCTCGATAAATTGCGCGCGGAATTCCGCCCAGCCAAGCGGGTCCTTGTTTTGATGTTGCACCCGAAACGGGCCGCCGGCATAGACTGCCGCCGCCTTCTCCGTACCGTCGCGCTCGAAATGATCGGCGAGGACATCGACCTCGCGCTGAAAACTCTTCTGCTTGCCCTTGGGCGCGCCGTAGCCGCAACCGGCCACCACCAGAGCGCTGGCGCGGCCGCCATGGCGCATTCCGATATGCAGCGTGGCGAAGCCACCCATACTGAGGCCGACAATATGGGTTTTCTCGATATCGAAATGATCGAGTACGGCGATGGCGTCCGCCACCGCACTATCCTGGCTGTATTCGCTCGGGTCGTCCGGCACATCGGACGGGTAATAGCCGCGCGCGGCGTAGCGGATGCAGCGGTAGCGGCGCGAAAAATAGCGGATTTGCGGCTCCCAACTGCGCTCGTCGCCGGCAAATTCGTGAATGAAGAGTATCGGATGGCCGCTCCCAATCTCCTCGCAATGCAGTTTCACGCCGCCCGAATTCGCGTATGTCACGCCGTCCCCCATCCCGGAATTTTCAGCTAACAGTATCAGCTGGCCGCTGGCCTATTGAAACTACCGAATTTTCCGTGCTCATATTCGTGCCGATACTAATAAGACCAACGAAGGAGCGAGCCATGCGCCGCATTCTCTACAATATGGAATTCAAAGGCCGGGGCGAGCAGCAATCCGGCGGCGAAAATCTTTGGATCACACAGTCGTTTGCGCCTTGTGTGCGCTTCACCACCGAAATCAATGCCGACGGCGTCGATGTGCGCATGGAGGAAATTGATGGCCCCAAGGCCGAATTCAATTCCAAGGTTACGGCCCATGACGGCGGAGCGGTCGCGCCCGGCAAGCAGTTCCGCGAATGGGGCACGGTCTCTTTCGGCAACGGCAACGTGCTCAATTTTGACACGGTGGGTGCCGGCGAATTTAATCCGGTTGGCAATGACGGACTCATGCAGGGTGGTATCGTCTGGGTGGTGGAAGGCGGCAGTGGAATCTTCGATGGCGCCAAAGGCATCATCACGTCGAACTTTGCCATCGATGCGGCCGGCGATGTGGTGGATTACCACACCGGTGTGATCCACCTGCCATAGACCGGACCAGGCAGCGGCACAGATTGCGGCAATTTTGCCCGCCATCCTGCCGCCACTCGCTTAATCCATGTCACACTCCAAAAATATAATCTGATACCCGTTTGACCACGAAAATAAGCGGTGTTGCACCCATACATTCCATAATTGATTGATTTGTCATACAAATCCATAGTTCCTGTGAGGAAACTATTTTTCGTAAAGGCAATTGCACGAAACGGCTGTAACGGCTACTCTTACACCCTCGCAGCAACGCCGACAGGGGGATATATGTGCGGAATTGCGGGCATCATGTTCAAGAATGGTCGTACCGATCATGAGACGGGCGTGGCGCTCATTGATATGCTTGACGGTTGTCAACACCGGGGTCCGGATTCAACCGGATTTGCGCTCTATGGCGAAGAGCTGGAGAGCGAGCTGAAACTGCGGTTTCTGGTCGGCGAAGGCGCTGAGGCCGATGAATCTGTGGCACAGATCAAGAGCGCCTTGGACAGCCATGACGCGGAAATCGTCGAAGATCAGCGCGTCGGCAACACCTATCAGGCGTTGGTGACATTTGACGGTGATCTGCGTGAATTCGCCTATGCGATGGAGCATGCCGCACCTCTGGCCAAGGTTATTTCCATCGGCCAGAGTCTCGATATTATCAAAGATGTCGGCAGCGCCCACGATGTCGATGACCGTTTTGATGTCCATAAATTCAAAGGCAGCCATGGCCTCGGCCATGTGCGCCTGGCGACCGAATCCGATGTTCGCCCCGAATCGGCGCATCCTTTTTGGGCCACCGGATTTTCCGATGTCGCCATCGTCCACAACGGCCAGATCACCAATTATTGGAAAATGCGCCGCCGCCTCGAACAGCGCGGTTTCGAATTCCGCACCGACAATGACAGCGAGTTGGTGGCGGTTTACTTGGCCGAAAAAATGGCAAACGGGGTGGCGTTGCGCGAAGCGCTGAAAACATCGATCGAGGATTTGGACGGCACATTTTCGTTTCTCGTCTCGACCAAAGACGAAATCGGCTACGCCAAGGACAATTTGGCGGCCAAACCCATGGTGCTGTATGAAACCGACGACATCATCGCCATCGCCTCGGAAGAAGTATCCCTAAACCGCCTGTTTCCGGGCCATGCCCTGAATACCAAAGAGCCTACGCCAGGGAGTTATGAGACATGGTCCAAATCGACCTGAGCGATGTTCCGGTCCGTGAAGCGAACGAACTTATTCGGACTTATGGCGAGCAGGGCGAGGATATCGATATCCTCAACCCCGACGCGCGCCATCATATCGGCGTCGGCCTAACCAGTCCGATCACTGTCAATGTGCATGGCTCGGCCGGTTATTTTTGCGCCGGTTTGTCCGATGGCGCGCGGTTCAATGTTGAGAGCAACGTCGGCTGGGGCCTCGGCGACAATATGTATACCGGCTCCGTCGTGGTCGGCGGCAACGCCAGCGCCATCGCCGGTGTGGCCATACGCGGCGCGGATATTGTTGTTCGCGGCAATATAGGTTCGCGCGCCGGGCAAGTGATGAAGGCGGGCACATTATTTTGCGGCGGCAACGCAAATTTCATGGCCGGCTACATGATGTATGGCGGGCGCATCATAATTTTGGGCGATTCCGGCGAGCGCGTCGGCGAGGATATGACGGGTGGCGAAATTTTTGTCGGCGCCAAAATGGGCGCGCTCGGCGCTGCGGCCAAGATTGGCGATACTTCAGAGGAAGAAATCGACAACATTCGCGAATTTCTCGACCGCTACGAAATATCCTATAAAGGCGGCTTTCAGAAAGTTATCAACGCGGGCACGAATTTACGCTACGCCACCAGCGAGACACAGATTCGCAGCATTCCGTTTTTCACTTTCTCGGGTAAATCGGACTATTGGAACCCCAAGGTCCAGGAAGACATATTCACCAAATCGCAGATCGGCCGCTATCGCATTCGCGGCTATGGCGGTGCGCGGCAGCTGCCGCATCTTTCGGACATCGCCTTCCGCAAAGACATTGTGTTGCCCGATGCGCACGAAGATGTGGTCTCCAAAGTCGAGATGCGCACGCTGATCGGCGGCAAAAGCGGCGGCAAACCGTTGGATCTTTCCATGCCGGTGATGATCGCACCGATGAGCTTCGGCGCTATCAGCCGCTCGACCAAGATGGCCATCGGCATGGCCTCGACGTTGGCCGGCATCGCCGAAAACACCGGCGAAGGCGGCATGAGCGACGCGCAGCGCGAAGCGGCAACGCAGCTTATCTTCCAATGTCTCGGTGGCCGGTTAGGCTGGAATATCCACGATATGAAGCGCGCCAACGGGATCGAGATTTATATTAGTCAGGGCGCCAAGCCGGGCTTTGGCGGCCAGCTTATGGCCAACAAAGTGACCAAAGAGCTGGCAGCCATTCGAGGCATCCCCGAGGGCATCGATCTACGTTCGCCGTCGCGTCATCCGGATATTCTCGGCGGCGACGACCTCCTGATCAAGGTCGAGGAATTCCGCGAGGCGACCGGATACAAAGTGCCGGTCAGCGTTAAACTCGGCGCGGGGCGTATCCGCGACGATATTAAGATCGCCTTCAAGGACGGCTTCGACTTTGTCGAGCTGGACGGCATGCAGGGGTCGACCGGCGCCGGCGGCTCGGAAGTTATGGAATATGTCGGCATTCCGACCGTTGCCGCCATCATCGCGGCGCTCGACGGGCTTGCGGATATCGGCGCATCCGGCCAGCTTCAGATCATTCTGATGGGCGGCATCAAGGACGGCGTCGATGCGGTCAAAGCCCTATGTCTCGGCGCCGACGCAGTGGCCTACGGCACGACGACGATTATCGCCGGCGGCTGTATTGCCTGCATGCAATGCCACATCGGCAACTGCCCGGTCGGCATCGCCACGCAGGACCCCGAGCACGAAGCGCGTTATCACCCGAAAGTCGAAGCGCACAATATTCACCGCTTCCTTGAAGGCGTGCGTTGGCAGATCGCCGCGCTCACCCACGCGCTTGGACATGGTTCGGTCAAAGACCTTTCGCGCGATGATTTGGTCGCCCTCACACCGGAGGCAGCGGCGATAACAAGATTACCTTATGAGCCGGGCTACCGCACCCGCGAAGAAAGCATGCAGCGAAAGGCCGGCTGAAATGACGACGAATCGATCCAACAAACTGGACGCCAGCCGGACGCCAGAGGAATTACTAGATGATAGCGGGGATGTTCACTTCGTCCCGGCGCCATGCCAAACCGGCTGCCCGATCGGCACCGATGCGCCGTCCTATATTGCGTTGATCTGGGAAGACCGGCTCGAGGAAGCTTTCGAGGCGATCACCGCCACCAACCCGTTCAGCTCCTCCTGCGCACGGATTTGCGCCGCCCCGTGTGAGACGGTGTGCCGGCGCGCCGATAGTGATGGGCCGATCGCCATCCGCAATCTCAAACGCTATGTGATGGAGCGCTACGGCAAAGCGTTTCAGCTGCCGCCGGTCAAAGCGTCGCGCAGTGAAACCATCGGCATTGTCGGCGGCGGGCCGGCCGCCCTCACCGCCGCCCAGGATCTCAGCCTCGCCGGCTTTGAGGTCCACATCTACGAAATGACGGAGCGCCTCGGCGGCATGGTCGCCTGGGGCATTCCCTTCAATCGCCTGCCGCAGGATGTGCTGGCCGAGGATATCGATCGCCTTCTGGCGCGCTGCCCGGACATCAAAATCCACTACAACACGGCGCTTGGCGAACATGTCAATTTGGACGAGCTGAAGGAGCGCCACCAGGCGGTTCTGTTGACGATTGGCACCACCTGGGGCAAGGCACTTCCGGTTCCCGGCGGCGATCTTCCGGTGGTTTGGGATGGCGTAGATTTTCTCCATCGCGTCAATGCCGGCGAGCGCATAGAAGTGAGCGGCAAAGTCGTGGTGATCGGCGGCGGCGACGTGGCCATGGACGTGGCCCGCACCGCACTCCGCTGCGGCGCCGAAGAGGTCCATTTATCGGTGCTGGAAAACCGCGACAGCATGCCAGCCAGTGAGCACGAGCTGTTTGGCGCTCTTCGAGAAGATGTCGGTTTGCATAATGACCGCCTGCCGACCGCTATCGAGACAGATGGCAAAAATGTGACACTGCGTTGCGTACGCACCGAGGGCGGTGGCCTGGACGAGAATGGCCGCCTCCAGTTCGAGATCATCGAGGGTTCTGATTACGATGTTCCGTGCAGCGTCATCATGACCGCTGTCGGCCAGCAGGCGGTATGCGACGATCTGGAACAGCGCGGCATGATGGAGCGCGGTATCGTCAAAACCGACTTCGAAACCATGCGCACCGGAGACCCGCAAGTGTTTGCCGGCGGCGACGGCGCCTTTGGCGGCACGACGATTGTCGAAGCCATGTATCACGGCCACAAGGCCGCCTACTACATCAAAGCGTTCCTCGACGGCAACGACGACCCTATCCCTTACAAAACCCCGTACCGGACGCGTCGCGTCACGGTGGCCCAGGACATCGAATGGTCGGAAATCCCACCCATAAAACAGGAATTTCTCGGCCTCGGCGACGACCCGGCAGCGTTTCCCGAAAGCGAAGTCGGCTATGATGCGGAATCCGCCAAGGCGGAAGCGGCGCGCTGTTTCCGCTGCGACGCAGAGACCGGATCGGCCGACTACTCGGTGCGCAACCGAGAAGACATCATCACCATGGCGAAGACCAATCCGCTCGACCATGCGAGCCACGCGGCGATGCTGCGTCAACGCCTGACGATAGCCGATAATCCATTTCCCGAGGGCCGACCGGCGACGCTCGATGATCTCGTGTTCCTGCCAGCCAATCTCACTCGCCTGGTGATTGATCCCTATCGGGAGGCTTGCCGGATCGACACCGAGATCGGCGCCGGGCGCATAAAGATGCCCCATCCCTTTATCGTCGCCGGCTTCGACGACGCGCCCAAGGAGGTGCAAACGACTGTCGCGGCAGGCCTGAAGGAAGGCAATTGCAGCTATCTCGGTGCCCATTCACTCGGCGCCGATGTGCCTTGGTGGCAATTGCTCACGCCCGGCGAAACTGAGCCGTCCGCCGACGCCGCGGCGCTGATCTATTCCCTCGGCCATGAATTTCAGACTGTGGATGCCAAGCGGCTCCGCGACGATCAAGTGGTCGGCCTCGCGATCTCCTCGCGTGAGGCGCTTGAAGAGGTAATCCCCTATACCCTCGACGGCGATTTTGACATGCTGCTACTTGACGGTACCGGCGCGCTTGGCTCATCGCAGGCCGAGTTTGTGGGCGCGCCTGACCTGTCGATTTTGCGCGACGCGGTAAAAATCTTGCGCCGGCTTGGGCGCGAAGAGGAAATCGATTTGGTCTATTATGGCGGCATTCGCTCGGGCACGGACGCCGCCAAGATGATTGCACTCGGCAGCATGGCCGTGGTCTTGGGCGTACCGGTCGCGCTCGCTGCGGGCGGCAATTTCGACAATGGCGATATGCATTTTACAACAAATCTTAACGCTGACGACCGTATGCGCGGCGTGGTCAACATCCTCAAGGCAAGCTCGGTTGAGGCTTCCATGATGGCGCGCTGCACCGGCAAGACCAATCTGCACAATATCGAGCCGGAGGATTTGCGCGCCATCACGCTGGCCACGGCCGAGGCCACCGGCGTCCCGCTCACGGGAACGGTTTGAGCGCAATTCCACTGCCGCCTTTTTTGTCCTAAACTGCCGCCATGGACATTTCGCTAAATTACGGCAGATCCCATCTCGCGGTTACGCTGCCGGACGAGCTAGATATCACCATCATTCGCAAACCGGACATGCCGCTTCTGGCCGATCCGGTTGCCGCGCTGGAAGCTGCTTTCGCCAATCCCGATGGCGGTGTCGCACTGGCGACGCTCGCCGGCGCGGCAGAGACCGCCTGCATCCTGATATGCGATATCACCCGTCCGATTCCAAACGGCGTGATACTGCCGCCACTTCTACGCACGCTTTTGGCTGCCGGCATGAAGGCCGAGAATATCTCTATTCTGGTCGCCACCGGCCTGCACCGCCCCAATGAAGGCGATGAGCTGGCTGAGCTGGTTGGCGATTCATGGGTGATGGAAAATTTCCGGGTCGAGAATCACTTCGCCCGCGATGACGCGGCTCATGTCCGGCTCGGTCAAACGGCGAGCGGTACGGTCGTCAGGCTCGACAAGCGCTTCGTGAACGCGGATTTGCGCATCGCCACCGGCCTGGTAGAGCCGCACTTCATGGCCGGCTGGTCGGGCGGGCGCAAGGTGATCGCGCCGGGCGTGGCCCACGCCGAGACCATCACCACCTTCCATAGCGCGCGCTTCATGGAACAGCCGGGCTGCGACAATTGCATCCTCGATGGCAATCCGCTGCACGCGGAGCAATTGGAAATCATGGCCATGTTAGGCGGCGCCCACGCCGTCAATGTGGTGATCGATGAGGAGCGGCGCATATCACTGGCCAATTTCGGCGAGGTCGTCGAAAGCCATCTGAAGGCGGTTGATCATGTGCGCGCCTATGCAGAGGTTGCGGTGGCCGAGCGTTTTCCGACGGTGGTGACGAGTGCTGCGGGATATCCCCTCGATAAGACATACTACCAAACCGTCAAAGGCATGGTCGGCCCGCTGGATATTCTCGAGCCCGGCGGCACCCTGGTGATCGCGTCAGCCTGCTCCGAGGGCATGGGCTCGGCGGAATATGTCGCTTCCCAGCGCCGCCTGATCGAGCACGGCGCGGAACAGTTTTTGCGTGATATCATGGACAAGAGCCACGCCGCCGTCGACGAATGGCAGACAGAAATGCTGCTCAAATCGTTGCGCGTCGGCCGGGTCGGGCTATTCACGGGCGGTCTTTCCGAGGACGAGCATGGCTTGACGGGTGTCGAGGCCGTCGATTCGGTGGCCGGCGCTGTGGCCGAGGCTGTGGCGGCCGCCGGCGACAAGCGCGTCGCCGTCATTCCGGAAGGGCCTTACGTGGTTCCGCGCTATCGTCCCTAATCCATCTCCGCCGGCAGCACGACCAAATCGCTTTGCCGATATATGCGTGATGGCGGCGACCGTCACCGGCTCTAGCCTCGCCATCATCGACGCAACCGCGGTCAATATCGCGCTGCCGGCGATCCAGCAAGGATTCGACGCCGATATCACCGCCCTGCAATGGGTTGTCGAATCCTATGCCCTGTTCCTTGGCACGCTCATTCTGTTGGGCGGCGTGTTGGGCGATCATCTTGGCCGCAAGCGGCTCTTTGCCATCGGCGTGATCATCTTCGCCGCGGCATCGGCCTGGTGCGGATTGGCGGCGGATATCCCGCAACTGATCATCGCCCGCGCCGTCCAAGGCGTTGGCGCAGCCCTTGTCGTGCCCGGCAGTCTGGCGCTCTTGAGCGCGCATTTTCCGGAGGCGCAGCGCGGCCGCGCCATCGGACAATGGGCCTCCTTCACGACGCTGGCGATCGCGCTTGGACCGGTATTGGGCGGCGTGCTGGTGGATGTGGCTTCGTGGCGCTGGGTGTTTTTTATCAATCTGCCACTATCGGTTTTTCTGCTTGCCGTGCTTTATGCCGGCGTTCCGGAAAGCCGCGACGAGAGTGGGGCGCGCAAGCTCGATATCCTGGGCGCCGTGCTCATCACCCTCGGCCTCGGCGGCGTGGTGTTCGGCTTGCTTGAATCCTCACGCTTGGGATTTGCCGAGACCGTTGTATGGGCACCGCTGGTGGTTGGCTTCATTCTCACCGGATTATTCCTTGTGCGGCAGAAAATGGCGGCCTCGCCGATGATGCCGCTCTCGCTGTTTCGCTCGCGTGCTTTTAGCGGCGCCAACATCATGACCTTTTTCTTGTACGGTGCGATGAGCGGCAGCCTGTTCTTCTTGCCCTTCAACCTCATGCAGGTACAGGGTTGGAGCGCCACTCTGGCCGGCGCGGCCGTATTGCCATTTATTCTCGGCATCGCCATCTTTTCACTTTTCGCCGGGTTTGTGGTTGCGCGATTTGGCCAGCGAACACCTCTTGTTGTTGGCGGCGGCATCGCCGCAATCGGATTCGCCTTATTGGCCATTCCCGGTACCGATAGCTCTTACTGGGCTGGATTTCTTCCCGGCCTCGCGGTGATGGGTCTTGGGATCGGCATCGCTGTGGCGCCCCTTACCATTGTGGTCATGGCGGCGGTGCCGCCGAACCGCGCCGGTCTCGCATCGGGCGTCAACAATAGCGCCTCACGCGTCGCTATGTTGATGGCCGTAGCGGTTTTCGGCATGGTCATGTTCGAGGTCTATTCCGCCCAGTTTGAAGCAGCGTTGCAAAGCGTGCCGCTTGACCCTGAGAGCCGGGAGCTGATCGGCGCGCGTATGGTGGATTTGGCCGGCATGCAAATACCAACCACACTTGACCAACACAGCACCGGACTGGTGCGCACCGCCATCAACGAATCATTCGTTGACGGGTTTCGCGTTGTCGTCCTTATCGCGGCAGGCATCACTTTACTGGGTGCGTTGGCCGCCGCTTTGACAATTCCACCGCGTGCGGCAATGAAGTAGGCTGACCTACATATGCGCGCTCAGCTCAGGGAATTGGATGGTGTAAGGTTCGACGTGGCCGTGATTGGCGCGGGCGTCAACGGTGCCGCTGCCGCCCAGCACCTGGCGGCGGCGGGCTTCCGCACCCTTCTGGTCGAACAGAACGATTTTGCTTCTGGCTCGTCGAGCCGATCGAGCCGCCTGTTACATTGCGGCCTGCGTTATCTCGCGCCCGGCGCATCGCCGTGGGAATTCGTCTTTCATCCGCGCCGCCTGATGACGGCGCTCAGCATGGCGCGCCAGGCAATGCTGGCGCGCAGACAGATGGTGCGCGAGACGCCCGAGCGCGTGCGACCGATGACTTTCTCCTATCCGATCTACAAGGAATCACCCTACACGCCACGGCAGATCGATCTCGCATTCTGGATTTTAAAGGCCTTGGGGCCGAAAGATGTGCCGCTCGACTATCAGCGCCTCAGCCGCAGCGATGCGGAAACGCGGCCGCTGCTGAAATGGTTGCGCAACGTCGATCAGCTCAAGGGCATCGCCCAGTTCCGCGAGTATCGCTTCGAGTGGCCCGAGCGTATTGCCCTGGACGCCGTGCTTGATGCCGAGCGCCTCGGCGCGGTGGTGCGCAACCACACCGCATTAAGAGGGCTCGAGCGCGAGGCGGGTGGCGACTGGCGCTTAGCCCTAGCTGACGGTCTGGACAGCTCCGGCGAAGCAACTGTCACCGCACGCGCCGTGGTCAACACGGCGGGCATCTGGATCGACCGGGTGAACCGCATGGCGGGACCAAAAGCCGGCCGGCGGATTACCGGCACCAAAGGCATTCACTGCATGTTTCGCCTGCCGCCCGACTGTGCCGATCAAGGCATCGCCAGCATGAACAGGGATAATGAACCGTTCTATTGTGTGCCGTGGCGCGGCCTGCATTATGTTGGCCCGACGGAAACACTCTATGACGGTGACATCGATGATATCCGGCCCGAAGAGGAAGAAATCGAATGGCTCTTGGCCGAAGCCAATCATCTGCTGCCGGGCGCGCCTTTCAGCCGCGACAACATGCTATTTGCCTGGGCCGGCGTGCGCCCGCTAACCTACGACCCGGCCCAGCCCAAAGGTGCGCGGAGCCGCGAACTGCACGATCTTTCCGGCGAGGGTTTCGACAATATGTTCGCGCTGACCGCCGGGCCGATCATGACCCACCGTTCGGCAGGTGAATTGCTAACCAAATGCGTGGCCAAACGGGTGCGACCGAGCGGCACGCCCGGCGCGCTCAACTATGCGGCCGAAAAATTTCCGGAAAACACCAACTCTCCCGCTATCGACGATGCCTGGCCCGAAGCGACATTCGCCGACCTGCGTCACGCGGCTGAGCATGAAATGCCGGCCAACCTGGTCGACCTCCTGTTTCGCCGCAGCGGCAACGGTTGGACCGCCTCCATGGCAGCCCCCATGGCCGAACGCGCGGCACGGGAAGTGGCTGAAGCGATGGGATGGGATGAAGCGCGAGTTCAAGCCGAAGCAGCAGCCTACCGCGCACATGTGGCGCGCCAGCATCTCTGGCACGGCGGGGATAAGTAAAGCGGCTCGGCTTATCCGGCCGGCGGCACGAAATTATTTTTCTCGTGGGCAGCCTTTTGTAGATTCTCGTTTTTCGCCTGAAGCGCCGGTTTTTCCGGATTCGGCGGAAGAGCGGGGATCACCGGCTTGGCGGGTGCCGGTAAAAATGGCGCGAATACGATGTCCGGCATTATGAAAGACTTCTCAACAACACCTACCGGCCCAATCGGCAATCTCTCAACCGCCCAGTCCGCCATATCGTGATTTGGGTCTTCGAAATTCGGCAGGAACGGCAATGGCGCATCGCCTGATTTAAGATCAACCAGGCTTGGAACGCCGGATGCCGGCGATAGGGCTGCAAATCCGGCGACCTCGGTGTCGTGTTCTATCGACGCAAGCACGATCCAATCGTTTGGTAACTCCGTCAGGCTTGCCAATGCCGCTGGACGATAATTTGTCGAAGCTACTGTAATTGCGGCCGCGCTTTGCGGCGGATTGAATTCTGCCACCATGATTTCGGCATTCTGTTGATCACCCGGCAGGGGAGATTCGAGCTCATTATCATCAACCCATCCGGCCAGACCTTTAAAATCGTCCTCGGTGGCCGGTGAGCCTTGCTCTTCGCAAAAATCACGATCTTCACGTAACGCGCCTTCAATCAGCCGGCAATCCTGGCCGGTCAAAACATCAAGAGCAATTTCAGTTGGTCCCTTGCCGGTCACGGCGGTGGTCACCAGCTAAGCACCGGTGAGGATATCGGTAAGCACTAGTGGGCCTGCAAAAGGCAAAGCACAGCCCGAAAGAACGCCACCTGCGCTCAACAACAGAACCGCTGCCGATAACCTACGAATGTCTCAAACCCCTCACGCTCAATATGTTGAATCTATTCGCAATTTGAGATCGATGCAATATTCAGCGCCAGGTCGGCGTATGCCGAACGTCGGATTAGGTTGTCGCCGCCCGCTCCTGTCCTGCCGCCAGCGAGGAGGAAGCGCGGAAATCAACGGTCTTGGGATAACCGGCGAG
>JAPYQV010000018.1 GCA_029937205.1 Alphaproteobacteria bacterium | reverse complement strand
CCGGATAGCGCCGCGCCGCCTCGGGCGCCAACATGCCGCCGGAGGATGTCATGACCAGGAGCTGGCCTTTGAAACCATCCGCCGCCAAGCCATCGGCCAGGCGCTGCAGGTAGCGGTCGAAAAGCGGCTGGGTGTAGGCGTTGACCGTCGCCGTGGTCCAGCGCTCATATTCGCGCATGTTGGAGAAGATATCCGCCGAGGTGGAAATATAGAGATTGGGAAACTCGCGTTCGGCCAGCGCCCGCGCCGCATCTTCATGCGCCGAATTGATATAGGAATGCAGAAAACAAATCGCCAGCGCCTCGATGCCTTGTTCGACAAGCTCACTGATTGCCGCGCGCACCGCGTCAAGATCAAGCGCGCGCTCGACCGCGCCTTCGAATGTCACCCGCTCCGCCACCTCGCGGCGCAGATTGCGCGGCACCAATGGCTCGGG
Source organism: Alphaproteobacteria bacterium (assembly GCA_029937205.1). Classification (GTDB taxonomy): domain Bacteria; phylum Pseudomonadota; class Alphaproteobacteria; order UBA828; family UBA828; genus PTKB01. Next base: position 15,480 of record JAPYQV010000018.1, on the reverse strand, counting down.
AAATTTCAGGCGGAGATCGAACAGGTCGTAGCGCGTCTCGCGCGCCATATCGAGAACGTCGCGGAAGCCTTCGCTCACCAGCATGCCGGTACAAGCACCGCGCCGCTCGATCACCGCGTTGGTCACCAGCGTGGTGCCATGGGCGACGGATTCTAACTCAGCCATGTCGACGTTTTTGCGCGCCAGCAAATGTTTTGCGCCTTCCAGAACCGCGCGCGACGGATCGTCCGGCGTGGTCAATTGCTTGTGGATGTACATCTCGCCGCGCGCCTCGTTGAACAAAGCGAAATCGGTGAACGTGCCGCCGATATCGACGCCGAGGCGATAGCTCATAGGATCACTGGGCGCGCCAATCGCCAAGCTTCTCGACCGCATCGGCAGCTTGAAGCACTTTGAGGTCGTCGAAATGGCGGCCGATAATCTGCAAGCCCACCGGCAGACCGTCGACCATGCCGCACGGCACGCTGATCGCCGGATGGCCGGTGGTGCTGAATTGCGGGCAATTGTTGAGCGTATTGAGGGAGCGGAACATATACTCAGCAAAAGGCGCATCCGGCGGCGGAATGGGGCCCGGAAGCTGCGCAAGTGTGGGCATGACAAGCACATCGTTCTCAACCAGCGCCGCGTCATAGGCGCGCTTCAGACTGCCGCGCTGGTTCTGCGCTTTGGCGTAATAGCGGCCATGATAATGGCGCTTGAGGTATTCGCCCATCAACAGAACATTAACCACCGTCGCCGGGATATCGTTGGGCCGCGCACGCAAGCTCTTCGCCACATGGTCGAGCATCGGCGTGTCGTAATAGCCCTGCCAATTGCTGCCCAATCCCGAGCCATGAAACATCACATCGACAGCGCCTTCCGCCACCAGGGCGAACCACAGACGTACACCGTCATAATGCATCGGCACGGATATTTTTCGCACTTTTGCGCCGTTCTTCTTCAGGCCGCGCAACGCGGCGCGTACCTTGGCATCCACCCGCCGGTCGCTCGGCAAGAGCTTGAGATCGGGCCAGGTATCCGCCTTTTGGCCAAAACCTTCCTCGACCACGCCGATGCGGAGGCCTTTGCAGCCCTGCCCAATGGCCGGCAAATAATCCTGCACATAATCTTCAGGGATGACGCCGCGCTGGCGCGGATCGAACGGATCGGGCCCGGCCAGAACCGAAAGCATGCGGGCAACATTCTCGACGCTGTTGGCCATCGGTCCGACAATATCGTGCGACAGTTCAATGCCCATGCAGCCGGTATAGGGCACCAGGCCGTAAGTCGGTTTGAGGCCGACCACGCCGCACCAGGCGGCCGGGATGCGGATCGAGCCGCCCTGATCGCCGCCCAGCGCAAACTCAATATCGCCCGCTGCCAGTGCCGCGGCGCTGCCCTTGGACGAACCGCCCGGCGCATGGCTCGGCTTGTGCGGGTTGCGCACCGGCCCGTAGGCGCTGGTGTGGCCGCCGGAAGAGAAAGAGAAATCCGACGAGACGGTCTTGCCGGCAATCACCGCGCCGGCGTCGAGCAGGCGGGTGACAACGGTGGCGTCGATTTGCGGGATATAGCCCTCGAGCACGCGCGAGCCATTCATCATCGGCACGCCGGCAACGGAGACCGTGTCCTTGATGCCGATGCGCTCACCGGCCAGCGGGCCGCTCTTGGCGCCCTTGATATCGGTTAGCCAATACCAGGCGTTATAAGGATTTTCTTCCGCGCGTGGACGACGGCCCGGCGTGCGTGGATATTTGACCTCGGGGCGTTCCTCGACCATGTCGTCGATGCGTCTAAGCGCGCGGATACCGCCTGACATGGCGTCGCGGTACTCACCCGCACGCTCGGCAGTCATATCGAGGCCGAAATCCTCGGCGATGTCGAGCAATTGCGCGATGCTGGGGAGTTCCGGTCCTCGTGACATGTCTTTCCTCTTAACAGATCAGTTGTACAAGCCTATCCCGGCGCGGGCGGCGTGGCCACCAACGCTTCTTGACCGGAAGGGCTGCTGCCAGCTGTGACGATAACGCGGGCGCCGCTCGGTTGAGGACCGTCCGCCAGATAGGCGATCACCCGCACGCCGCAATCCAGTTTCACCGTCGCCACATGCAATGGCAGATGCGGACGCAGTTCATCCGACAGGCTGTGATGCACCATTGTCGTGCTCAACACCTGCCCGGCGCCATTCGCCTGACGCCAGTGGATCGGCTCGCCGAGGCAATGGGGGCAAATTTCGCGCGGCGGCCAATGCGGGCGCTGGCAGGCCTCGCAATGCGGCAGCTCAAACGCTCGCGCCGTCATCCTTGGCCGCCTTTACTCAATATTACCGCCGAGGAACAGAGGCCTTTGTCGAAATTTACCGTGCCATAGGCGGATACCAGGCCGGCCTGTGCGTTCGGTACCTGAATGCCGCGCGCCCGCCCTGTCACCTGGCGCAGACCCTCGGTGAGGCCGACAAAGCCGCCCGCCGCGCCGGCCTGCCCGAGCGACAATTGCCCGCCGCTGGTGTTGAGCGGCAAACCGCCGCCATCGGCGGTAAGCGCCGTCTCGCGCACGAAGGCCGGTGCGTTTTCCGAAAAGCCCAAGCCTTCCAACTGAAACATCACAATAACCGGGTAATCGTCATAGGCTTGCAGGAACGCCATATCGCCAGGCCCCAACCCTGCCGCGTTATAGAGCGCGTCGCGGTCGAGCGGCCAGCCACCGCTGCGCTGAACGTCGTCCTGGCTGTACGTATTGTGACGCTCCATCGCAGACTTAATACGGGCGAAAGGCAGGTTGCCGGAGCGCGCCCGCGCCTCGCTCATTACCAGGAAGCCCTCGGCGCCACTGCACGGCATGACGCAATCATAAAGGTGCAAGGGCTCGGCAACAGGGCGCGCGGCCAAATATTCATCCATGGTCAGCGGCTTTTTAAACAGCGCGTGCGGTTGGGCAAGGCCATTGTGACGTTGGGCAACACAGATTTGCCCCATGTCTTCGCGCGTCGCGCCCGTGCGCTCCATGTAACGGCGTGTGATGAGGGCGAACGGCAGGTTGGGACCCGCCGCACCGTAAGGCATCACCCCATCGCGCGAGAAGCTGCTGTAACCCTCCATCAGCGCGCCGAACGCCGCGCCGCCGAGCACATCCGCGGCGAGGCAGGCCACCACTTCCGCGTCGCCAGCCTGGACGGCGCGCGCGGCACGGCGCAGCGCAATCGGCCCGGACGCACCGCCCATGTTCAAATCATCGAGCCAGCGCAGCGAGAGGCCGAAATACTCGGATAGGGATACCGCGTTGTCGGGCCGCAGCGTGTAGCTGGCGACGATCAGGCCGTCGATCTCGTCCTTGGCGATGCCCGACTCCCGTACCAGCGCCGCCAGCACCTTGCCGAGCCACCATGGCGTGCCATGTTCGGAGCGCCGCACGGAAGGAATGGTGACCGGCACCGCGACCGCGACGCCGGCATAATCCTGTACCGGGCGGGCGGTCATGGGCGCTTCCGATCGCGCATATCGAAACAATCCGTCAACGCCGCCGGGTCACTTGCAAGCGGCCGCAACTCGGCTTTCTTTATTTTTTGCGTTGTCGTTGTCGGCAGGCGATCGCGAAACGCCACCCAGCCCGGCGCCTTGTAGTAACTCAGATGTTCGAGGCACCATGCACTCACTTGGCGGGCGGAAGCGGCGTCGCGGGCGGCGCCGTTGCGCGTCACCACACAGGCCATGACCTCTTCGCCGCGCAGCGCGTCCGGCGCGGCAATGACCGCCACCTGAGCCACCCAATCCAATTCAAGTATCACGCCTTCAACCTCGAGCGCGGCGATGTTCTCACCGCTGCGCCGGATCACGTTGTTTTGCCGGTCGACGAAATGGAGGCTGCCGTCCGACCCTTGGCGCACCACATCACCGGTATGGAACCAGCCGCCTTGCCAGGCCGATTCGCTCGCCGCCACGTCTCGATGATAGCCGGAGAAGAAGCCGGCACGGGGTGCCGCCGCGCTGTGGCGCACCAGCATTTCGCCACTTTCCTCGACAAATTTTACGTCACATGTTTTGGCACGCCCGAAGCAGCGCGTGCCGATATGGCGCGGCTCCTGGTTGGCGGCGATGCAGGCACCGGCGCCAGTTTCGGTCATTGCCCAGGCCTCGATCAGGGGGAAACCAAAGCGCGCCTCGAACGCCGCGTGATGCGCCGGATCGACATTGGCGCCGAAGCCGAAGCGCACATTGTGGTTGCGCTCTGCCGTGCGAGTTTCGAGCCCGAGCAATATGGCCGGCATGATGCCGAGATAGTGAATGATCGTGGCGCCACTACGCGCCACATCGTCCCACCAGGTGGAAGGGTGAAAACGGTCGAGCTGAACCAAGCAGCCGCCACTCATAACCATGGCCATAAAAGAGCAGGCCATGGCGTTCATATGATAGAGCGGCAAAGGCGTGAGGAGGCGTTCGCCTCCCATTTTGACGCTGCAGAGTCCGCCTTGTGATAGATACCAACGCCCCATGCGGAGATAATAATCGTTGCTGAGGAGACAGCCCTTGGGCTCGCCCGTGGTGCCGGAGGTATAGAGCAGGCTGCACAGGCCTTCGCTGTCAGGTGCATCCGTGCGAGGTGGTGGGCTCGTCGCTGGCGGTATGTTCTCCACGTCCGCGATGGCAATGGCACCTTCCGCCGCCGCGCGCATCTCTTCCAGACGCGCGTTCAAGACCACGGCAAGGATCACGCCGCTGTGACGCAACAGATGGCTGAGTTCGCGATGCCGGTAATACGGATTGACCGGCACCACGGCAACACCGAGTGAATTCAATGCCAACCAGTGCAGCAGGAAAGCGGGGCGGTTTTCCAATAGCAGCGCAACGCGATGGCCGTGGCCATAGCCGGCATCGCTATAGCGCCGCGCCAACTCGGTGACCTCGCTCAGCGCATCGCCGTAACCAAGCGAGACATTCTCGGACGGCACAGCGAGAAATTCCGCCACGCCGGCACGCGCTGCTGTCTCCTGGAAAGCGGCGAAGACGGTGTCAGCCATGTTCCTGCTTTAGCGGCTAGAGCCCCATCTCGTCGAGCAGCGCCGGCCATTTGTCGGCCCACGGGCGCGCTTTTTCGAAAGCGGCGCAGGCCCGGATCACCGACGGATCGTCAAGATGGCGGCCGACGATTTGCAGGCCGACCGGTAGGCCGCCCTTGGTGAAGCCTGCCGGCACCGAGGCCGCCGGCTGACCTGTCATGTTGAACGGGAAGGTAAAGGCGAGCCACTGGAAGGGCGGCACGATCTGGCCATCGACTTTTTCCAAACCCTGGATATGCAGCGCAAATGCCGGCACCGAGAGGGTCGGCGTGAGCAGCAGATCATAGTCGGCCATGAACTCGGCCGATTTATTGGCAACGCCTTTGCGCGCCATGACGGCGCTTGTTAGATCTTCCGCTGTAAAGGGGGTGCGCAGGAAATCGATCAGGTGCGGCGTCATGTGATGGGCATGTTCATCGACCAATTTACGCATACCGACCAAGTCGGTCTCGGCAGCGACCAGCCCCCAAAAGGCGCCGTAGGGATCGTCCCAGCCGGGATCGGCTTCTTCGACGGTGCAGCCCAGCTCGCTCTCGAACACTTTTACCGCGTCGCCAACAATCTGCCGTACTTCGGGATCGACCGGCGTATAGCCCCAGTCGGCGCTGTAGGCGACACGAAGGCCCTTGAGATCGCCCTTCAGGCAATCCATCCAATCGAATTCGGCATCCGGCAGGGTGCGCCGGTCGCGCATATCGGGGCCGGCGATGACCGACAGCATCAGCGCGCTGTCAGCCACGGTACGGCTTATCGGGCCGATGCATTCCAGGCTCTCCCAACTCGAAACGCCGGGCAGGGTTTCGTCTTTCGTGCCGGGCCAAAGCGGCACCCGCCCCATGGAGGCCTTGATACCGACCAGGCCGCTGAACGATGCCGGGATACGTACCGAGCCGCCGCCGTCGCTGCCGATGGCAAACGGTCCCATGCCGGACGCCACTGCCGCGCCCGCACCGGCGCTCGAGCCACCCGGCGTACGTTCCAAATCCCATGGGTTGCGCGTTGTCTCAAACACCGGGTTATGGCCGACGCCGCTATAGCCGAACTCGGGCACGTTGGTCTTGCCGGTGACGATGGCGCCGGCGGCGCGCAGGCGCTCGACCACAATATCGTCCACACCACCATTGAAATCCTTATAGGCGTGCGAGCCGGAAGCGGTGGGCAGATCCTTGGTGCAGATCAAGTCCTTGATGCCGATCGGAACGCCGGCGAGCGGACCCGGGTCCTTGCCGGCCATGATATCCGCTTCGAGTTGCTTGGCGGCGGCGCGCGCCTGATCGGGGCCGGGCGTGCAAAAGGCGTGCAGCACGGGCTCGAGCTTGTCCATGCGCGCGAGGCTGGCGTCGATCACCTCGACCGGCGAGAGCTCCTTGGCGCGCACCTTGCCGGCCAGCGTAACCGCATCCATGCGGCAGATTTCATTGCCATTTGCCATTGCCCTAATCCCCTTGAATTACATTTGTTTGCTTATGCGCCGCATTGTGGCGACGAAGGCGCGAACAACCAAGCAAAAGCGGCATCAGCGCATGAGCATGCCGCCATTAATGTCCAGTGTGTGCCCGGTGATCGTGCTGGCCGAATCGGATGCCAGAAACGCAACGGACATGGCGATTTCTTCCGGCTCCGTCATGCGGCCAATTGGCATGGCACTGGTGACATTGTTTATGGCTTCCTCGGTCATGGCACCGCTGACCATGCGTGTATCTACAAGGCCGGGTGCAATCGCGTTGACGGTGATATTGTCCGGCCCGAGCAGGCGGGCGAAATTCTTGGTCAGGCTGACCACGCCGCCTTTTGAGATGGCGTAAACGCTGGTGCCGTAAAAGCCGCCGGTATGCGCTGCCTGGCTGGAGAAATTGATGATGCGGCCCCATTTCGCCTTCTTCATCGGCTCCGAAGCGGCACGGCAAAGAAAGAACTGGCTCTTGACGTTGACGTCCATGGTCCGAGCCCAGGCCGCCTCGTCGACCTCATCAAGTTGCAAGCGCTCAATGATGCCGGCGACGTTGACCAATATGTCGAGGCGGCCATGCCGTTCCAGAGTCTGCGCGACCAGGCTCTCGCAATTTTCCGGCTGCGAAAGATCGAAGGCGAGGGCGAGATGTCCCTCCCCTTCCAGGCCGGAGACAGTTTCCGCCAAGGTATCGCCGTCAATGTCGCAGCCGACGACATGAGCGCCAAAACGGGCGAACAGTTCAGCGGTCGCGGCGCCGAGGCCGCGCGCCGCACCGGTGACGATCGCGACGCGCCCGGGCAGGCCGAAATCGGTGCTCAAGTCAGATAACCTTCGAGCTCCTGCTTCAGCTTGAGCGTCTCGGTGATGACGTCGATATCGTAGCAGCCGCGATAATTCACACAGACATATTCGAGCGCCACATTGCCGTCATAGCCGTGCTTCTTGAGCGCACCCAGGATATGGTCGAAATTGAGAATGCCGTCTTCCATGCGGCATTGCAGGCGCTCGCGGTTGGCCTAGCGGGCATGGACATGGCCGGCGCGCGGAATGAGCACGTCGATTTCTTCTTCGGTGTGGCCCTGGGGCATGAAATGGGAGTAATCCAGGCTGACCATCAGACCCGGCACATCTTCCAGCATGCGCTGGCATCGTTCGAGCGTACCCATCGCCGATTCGCCGTGCGGCTCAGGACGGAGCTCGACATCATATTGCCCGCCATAATCGACCATGCGGCGCATCTCATCGCGCGAGATCTCATAGGCCTGCTCAGAAGTCTGGCCTTCATCTTTGTAGGTGATGCCTGAGCTGATGGTGATACCGGGGCACCCCACCGCCTGACAAAACGCGACGAAGGATTTGTACATCTCGAAATTGTCTTCCCGCATACGCTTATCGGGAACCGTGATAGTGCATTTCAATTCATTAACAAACTCGTCCAAGTATTTGTTTTTGAACCATATAAAACTGTCGTCCACGTCCAAGCCAAGGGGCTCCATGATGCGCCGCACCCGGTCGGCCTCGGCGATTGGGTCGGCGCGGAGCGCCGGCCAATCGATATGCGCCCAGCCCACAGCCGTGTGATCGAAGCCGAGCGCGCGCACGATTTGCGCCGCGCCTTCGAGCGGCAGATGCCCCTGCAAATGTTGGATGCCAAAACTCCAGCACGGTACGCCAAGACCAATCGCCATTTTTTAGTGCTTCCCAGTTTTCAATTATATTTTGTGTGGCTAAACTAGCCGCCCGGCACCGGATAAATCAACGCTGCCGCGTAAAATAAAATAAACTCAAACAGTGACCCTTAAAGCCATGAAAACACTCGTTATCGGCAGCGGCGCCATGGCGCCGAGCCTTGCCCTCTGCCTGGCCCTGGCCGGCCATAAGACAGCGCTCGTCGCGCGCCGGAGCGCGGCGTTGCCACAAGCCGAAGCCGCCGTTAAAACCGCCTATGGAGAGCTCGCCGAAGCGGATTTACTGCCGGCGACGGAGACCGGTTGGCGCGACCGCTTGACGTTCAGCACCGATCTGGCCAACGCCGCGAAATATATCGATTTTGCCTTTGAGGCGATTGCCGAGCAGGCGGAAGCAAAGCAGGCGTTGTTCGCGGCGCTCGAAGAGGCAGCACCGCCAGAGGCCATTCTCACCAGCACCACGTCGGGCATGGCGGTCGATATCATTGCCGAGAAATGCGTCCGCAAAGGGCGCGTGGCGGTGGCGCATTTTGCCAATCCGCCGCATCTCATGCCGGCCGTCGAGATCGTTCCCGGCAGCGCCACGGAAAGCGCGGTTATGGACCGCCTGTACGAATTTATCGGCGGCCTCGGCAAGGAGCCCATCCGCCTGCAACGCGACTTGCCCGGCCACCTGTTTAACCGCCTGCAATTCGCCCTCATGCGCGAGGCCTTCGCCCTGGTGCGAACCGGTGCCGCGAGTGCCACGGAAATCGATAAGGTGGTGAAGAACGGCTATGCGCTCCGCCTCGCCGCTGAGGGGCCGTTGGAGAAAGCCGATCTGGCCGGTCTGCCTCTGGTCGCGAACGTCGCCGAATATCTTTACCCCGACCTCGACACCAGCCAGGCGCCGGACGATTTGCGTGCGATGATCGGCGACGGAAACAGTGGCGCCAAGGATGGCCAAGGATTCTTCGACTGGACTCCGGAACGGAGTGCCGCCGTTGTCGCCGAGCGCAACCAGGAAGTCATCCGCCATCTCAAGCGCATACGCGCCAAGAAAGGCGAATAGAGAATAGTCATGGAACCCACATTGCGCCGCAGCCTGCTGTTTACACCCGGCCTCCGCGTCGACCGTTTTGCCAAGGCGCTTTCGGGCGGTGCCGATATGGTGTGCATCGATCTCGAAGACGGCGTCGCACCGGATTTCAAAATCGAAGCGCGCGACAAGGCCATTCCGGCGCTGTTCGATAGCGCGCTTGGCGGCACAGGCGGCACAGGGAGTGGGGCGGCGCGCGCCATGCGCATCAACCCGATCAAGACCCAGTTCGGCATGCGCGACATGTTGGCGCTGTGTGAATTCGGCACGGCGCCCCCTGCCCTGCTGCTGCCCAAGATCGAATCGCCTGAGGACGTGCGCTGGGTGGCGGAATTGCTTGATGAGGCAGACTATTCAAAGACCCGGCTGATGGTGATCATCGAAACCGGACGGGCGTTGGAAGCGGCGCTCGATATCGCCAGTGCTTCGCCGCGTATTGATACGCTGTTGTTCGGTGCCGCCGATCTATCTGCTGAGCTCGGGTCCTCGCTCGATTGGGAAGCGCTGCATTATGCCCGGGGCCGCGCCGTTCATGCCGCGTCGAGCGCCGGGCTCGATCTGATCGATGTGCCGAGCCTCGATATCAAGGATGAAGCGGGCCTGCGGCGTGAGGCGCGCCTGGCCCAACGCATGGGCTTTACCGGCAAGGCGGCGATTCACCCGGTGCAAATTGCGCCGATCAACGACGTCTTTTCACCGAGCGCCGAGACCATCTCTATTGCGCGCCGCGTGATCGAGGCCTATGAGGCAAGCGACGCCGGCGTGGCACTTCTCGACGGCAAGGTGGTGGAGATGCCGGTGGTGCGCGCCATGCGCCGGGCTCTCGCCATCGCCGACAAGATCGCCGCCGGAACATCATGACCCCGCTTGCGGGCATAAAAGTTCTGGCCGTCGAGATCGGCGCGGCGGGGCCGTGGTGCTCGCGCCTGCTCGCCGATATGGGCGCGGAAGTGGTCAAAATCGAGCCCCTCGAGGGCGACCTCACGCGCAATTGGGATAGTGTCTGCAATGGCCTTTCCGCTGCGCATGTCTTCCTCAACCGCAACAAACAATCCCTCGCGCTCAATCTTAAGTCCGATGCGGGGCGGGAAATATTTATGAAGCTCGCGGCGCAAGCCGATGTGGTGTTCGAAAATTTCAAGCCCGGCGTTGTCGCCCGCCTCGGTATCGATTACGAAGCCGTGCGGGCGGTGAAGGCGGATATCATCTATGGCCATATTTCCGGCTTCGGCCAGGACGGCCCGTACCGCGACGAAAAAGCCTATGACCTGATCATCCAGGGCGAGGCCGGCTATATCCTGATGACCGGTTCGCCCGACGCGCCGGCCAAAATTCCGATCTCGGTGTGCGACGAGACCGCCGGCTTCTACGCCGCCCTCGGCATACTCGGACTCCTGAATCGCCGCCACCAGAGCGGTGAGGGCGGTGAGTTCGAGGTTTCCATGCTCGAATGCGCCGCAACCCTGTTGGGCTATGTACCGCATTTCTACTGGCACCGCGGCGAGGAACCGGAGCGCACCGGCATGCGCCATGGCCTGCTCACGCCTTACGGCCCGTACAAGGCAGGCGACGATCTGTGGTTCTCCATCGCCGTCTTGAGCGAGGCGGCGTGGCGCAAGCTCTGCGAAGAGGTGGTCGAAGCGCCGGAGTTCCTGTTGGACGAGCGCTTCAAGAACAATGAATCGCGCATCGCCAACCGCGCCGCTCTCGAAGGCCGCTTGGTCGAACTGTTCATGGCACGGCCCAAGGCCGACTGGCTGGAGCGCCTGCGTGCTGCCGGCATTCCCTGCGGCGGCGTCAATACACTCGCCGAAGTGCTCGACCATCCGCAACTGAAGGCGCGTGGCGCGATTGGTGAGCTGACGTCTTCGGTCGGGCCGCTCAAGGAGTTTCTCAGTCCGATCCGGGTGAGCGGCGAAGCGCCGGTGTTCGACCATCTGCCCGACCTCGGCGAGCATAGCGCGGAAATACTGCAGAAACTCGGCTATGACGCCGAGGCGCGCGCCCGTCTCAAGCAACAGGGCATCATCTGACGGACGAGAAGGAGGGCGGCATGGATTTCGAATTCACCCAAGATCAAAAAGTTCTGCAATCCGCCATCGTGGATTTCCTGGACAAATTGCCGTTCGACAATGCCTATTGGCGCGACAAGGAAGAAAAGAGCGAGTGGCCGATCGAATTCTGCAGCGCAATGGCGGAGGGCGGCTGGCTCGGCGCGCTGATCCCGGAGGAATATGGCGGCGCTGGCATGGGCATGACCGAAGGCTGTATCATCATCGAGGAAATCGGCCGCCATGCCGGCATCAACGCCACCACCGCCGTGCACACCTCGATCTTCGGCCCGTGGCCGCTGATGCTGCATGGCTCGGACGAACTCAAGCAGCGCATCTTGCCGCGCATCGCCAAGGGCGAGTTCATCGCCTTCGCCATTACCGAGCCCGATACCGGCTTTGACACCACCCGCGTCGCCACTACGGCCGTGGCGAAGGGTGCTGATACTTACATCATCAATGGCCAGAAGGCGTTTTGCTCGCGCGTCAAGGAATCGCAAATCCTTATGCTGGTCGCCCGTACCACGCCCTATGAAGAAGCTGAAAAGCGCACCCAGGGCATTACGCTCTTCTTCACCAATCTCGACTGGGGTTCGGGCGCGCTCGAAGCGCATGAGATGCACAAGATGGGGCGAAACGCCGTGCCGACCTATCAATTCTTTATGGATAATTGGGAGATCCCCGCCGCCGATGTTTGCGGCGATGTCGGGCGCGGTTTTTATTACCTGATCGACACGCTGAACCCGGAGCGCATCGCGGTCGCGGCACAGGCCGTCGGCCTCGGCCATACCTGCGTCGCCCGCGCCGTCGAATATGCCAAGGAGCGCGTCGTGTTTGGCCGCCCGATCGGCCAGAACCAGGCGATCCAATTCCCCTTAGCAGATGCCTATAGCCGCCTCGAAGCGGCGCGCCTGATGACCTACAAGGCGGCCTGGCTGTTCGACCGCGGCGAGCCTTGCGGCGCCGAATCCAACATGGCCAAGGTGCTGGCCTCCGACGCCGCCTTCTGTGCCGCCGACCGCGCGGTGCAAACCCATGGCGGCTATGGCTATATGCGCGAATTCGATGTCGAGCGTTATTTCCGCGAACTGCGCCTGCTGCAGATCGCGCCGGTTAGCCAGGAGATGGCCTACAACCATTTGGCCCAGCACGTGCTCGGGCTGCCCAGATCCTATTGACGCAATAGAAATTCAAAAAAGGAGAGACGTACCATGGTAGCCAGAATGAAAGAGGTCGGCCCCAATCGCTTCCGCGAGGATTATGGCCGCTACTACGAGGATTTCGAGGTCGGTCATATTTATGAGCACCGCCCCGGGCGCCCCATGACGCAAGCCGACAATACTTGGTTCACGCTCCTCACCATGAACCAACACCCGCTGCACTTCGATCTCGACTACGCCAAGCACAGCGAATTCGGCAAACCGCTGGTGAACAGCGCTTTCACCCTCGCCGTGGTCGCCGGCATGAGCGTCTCCGACGTCAGCCAAAAAACCATCGCCAATCTCGGCTGGGACAAAATCAGACTGACCGCGCCGGTGTTCGCCGGCGACACCATCTATGCCGAATCGGAAGTGCTGTCCAAACGCGAATCAAAATCCCGCCCGACCGCCGGCATCGTCACGGTAAAAACCACCGGCCTCAAAGCGGACGGCACCGTCTTTATGACCTACGAGCGCAGCATGCTGACGCCGAAGCGCGGCCACGCGGTGGACGATAAGGCGGAGCTTTATTAGGCGAGGGGAGCCAAGTCCCCTCTTTCCCGGAGGGGGACTAGGGGTTGGGGAGAAGGGGCGAAAAGAGCGCGCCACGCGCGCTTTCATGTGCAGCAATTAAGTATACTGTCCCCATTACTGAAGCTCTTGGTCGCAGGCCTCTGTCCTGCCCCCATATAACTGAGCCACGAATTTCGTGATATTTTACGAAGATGTGGAGGTATTGCTGACACACTTATAGTCGCCGGAGCGTTGGGGTCTGCGTGGGCTGATTGGGATGATGGCGTCGCAGCGTATGCTGCTGGTGATTACGCGATTGCCTATCGGGAATGGTTTCCGCTTGCCGAGCGCGGTGATGCTAAAGCGCAGTACAACCTCGGTGTGATACACGCCAACGGCAAGGGCGTTCCAAAGAACTATGCCGAAGCGGTCAAATGGTATCGCAAGGCCGCCGAGTATGGTCATGCAGGGGCCCAGTTCGGCCTCGGTTCCGGTTACTTCTTAGGCAGGGGTGTTCCGGAGGATTACATCAAGGCGTATATGTGGTTATCACTTTCCAAGGCGCAGGGCCATGAGAAGGCGGCGAAGGGTCTGGATGTTGTTAAAGAAAAAATGACCCCTGCCGATAAATCCAAAGCTAGCCCCTGGCGTTGGCGCATATCGTTTAGTCGGCGGCGATGCCGCAGGTCAGGCCGCCGTCGATGGGCAACGCAATGCCGGTGATCCAGCGCGCCTCGTCGGAGGCGAGAAACACGAACCCGGCGGCGATATGCGCCGCTTCGCCGAGCCCCAGGGGATGCAACCGTTCGATTCGCGTTTGGAAGGCCTCGGGATCGTCCAGTTGCGACAGGTGGTAATCCACCATGGGCGTGGGAATCCAGCCCGGACAGACGCAATTGACCCGGATGTTGTCCTTGGCGCCGTCCAGCGCCATGCATTTTGTGATCATCACGGCGCCGGCTTTCGAGACGCCGTAACTGACCTGCCCGGGGATGCCGGTCAATCCGGCGATCGATGCCGTGTTGAGGATGATGCCGCCGCCCCGCGTCTTGAAATGCGGCCAGATCGCTTTCGACAGGCGGTAGATGCTTTTCAGATTGACATCCAGTTGGCGGTCCCAGTCGTCGCTCGAGACCTCCTCCACCGTGCCGATCACCGCCTGACCGGCATTGTTGATGAGAATATCGACACGCTCCACGGCCGAGAACGAACGCGCCATGAGATTGGCGACGTCTTCATCGCGCGTGACATCGGTCTCCACCGCCTCGGCACGGCCTCCCGCCGCGCGGATTTCCGCGACCGTGGCTTCGTTGCTATCCCGATTCAGCTCGGCGCAGATGACGGTTGCGCCTTCGGCGGCAAAGCGGCATGCAGTGGCCTTGCCGATGCCCGAACCCGCGCCCGTGACGATGGCTGATTTCCCTTCCAGTCGCATGTTCCTGACTCCTTACCTCCGATCCTCCGCGCTCACCCGTGCCGGCCGGGCGCTCCGAAGTTGGCCAAATTTCCTTGCGCGAAGTCGCTGAGTGCGCGTGGCGCCCGGCCGCTAACGGTTTCCACCGCATCGCTGACGCCGCCGACCCGCCCGTGGCGAAACAGCGCGAACCATTCCAGTATTTCGTCGACAAACCAGGCATCGATGCCTGCCGCCAGCAGGTCCGCGCGGCATTCCCGCGGCGGGATATCGACAAAGGTGAAAGTCTCTCCGGTGGCCTTCGATACGATGCGTGCGGCTTCGGCGTAGCTCAGCGCCTCGGGGCCGGTAAGGTCATAGACCTTCCCTGCATGGCCGTCCTCGGTCAAAGCCACGAGCGCCGTGGCGGCGATGTCTTGGGCATCGATAAAGCAGTATTTTGCCTCGCCGAGCGGCAAACGGCAGATTCTCCGGGCGTCGAAACCTTGCGTCGGGCCGTAAAGATTTTGCATGAATCCATTCGGCCTAAGCACGGTCCAGGCGATGCCGGAGGCGCCGAGCGCCGCTTCGCTGCGGCCATGCAGGCGCTGCAGGGCGGCGATCCCCGTCTCCGACGCGTTGGGGACGGAGATCTTGACGATGCGTCCGACGCCGGCCTGTTTGGCGGCCTCGACGGCGTTGATCTCGAGAATATCCATGTCCGGCTGGGCGCCGCAAAGAAGAAACAGGCATTCAATTCCGTCGAACGCGGCGCGCAGCGTATCGGGAGCGACGAAATCGCCTTGGCGCCAGACTCCCCCCGGTAGCGTCGCCGACTTCGCTTTCTCCGGGTTTCGCGCCAGGGCTCGAAAGGGCTGTCCGCGCGCCTGTAGGAGGGCCGTCAATTCCCGGCCCACCGTGCCGCGCGCACCTGTCACCAGAATCAATTATTTTTTCCCTTCAAGTTGTCCCGGCGCCGGCTTGACATTCGCCCGACGCGTGCGATACCCGAAACCGAAGGTACGGTATGCGCCTCAAGGGTAAAAGCGCCATCAGCGAACAACTTCGTGGAG
>JAPYQV010000466.1 GCA_029937205.1 Alphaproteobacteria bacterium | reverse complement strand
GCGTATGGGTGGCGACACCGGCATTGTATCCCCAGACTTCGTTGAGCAAGACTTCGCGCCCGACCACTTGATCGCGCGCGCGGTAGAGGTATTTGAGGATCGCCGTTTCCTTTTCGGTCAGGCGAATCTTGCGCTCGCTGTCCGGGTCGATCAGCATTTTTGCCGCCGGGCGGAAGGAAAACCGGCCAATGGTGAAAATGGCATCCTCGCTCTGCTCATGCTGGCGCAACTGGGCACGGATACGGGCCAGCAATACGCCGAGGCGGAACGGTTTAGTGACATAATCATTGGCGCCCGAATCGAGGCCGAGAATTGTATCGGCCTCGCTGTCGGCACCGGTGAGCATAATGACCGGCGCCTTGACGCCGTTGCGCCGCATGAGCTTGCACAATTCGCGCCCGTCCATGTCGGGCAGGCCGACGTCGAGCAACACCAGATCGAATCTCTTGTTCTTAATAACCTCGAGTGCCTCGGCGCCGTTTGCTGCCTCGGTGGCGGAAAACTCCTCATAGACGCCGAGCTGCTCGGCCAAGGACTGGCGCAGCGCCTCATCATCATCGACCAGCAATATGCTCTTGCGGGAATTCATATTTTCACCCAAAACAATGCCAATGGCGTAACACGTAGATAATGATTAAATTTCGCCAAACTGCAACGCTAATGGGAAAAAACCATGGCCGGAAAAGCATTTACGAAGATCTCAACCGTGACCCTGAAGGGCGCCGGGATCACCCTGGAACCGCTCCGCCAGCGCCATCTGGCGGGCCTCCACAAGGCGGCTCAGAGCGCCGATATCTGGACCTATATGGCGGCGAATCTGGCCGACAGGAAAGTGCTGGAACGGTGGCACGAAGATGCCCGCCGGCTGGAGAAGGCCGGCCAGCAATTGACTTTCGCCATCCGCTTAACCCGGAGCGCCACGCTGATCGGCAGCACGCGCTATCTCAATATTGCGCCCGAACACCGCCGCCTGGAGATCGGCTGGACATGGCTGGCGCCGACTGAATGGGGCAGCCGGGCAAACACAGCTGCCAAGCTCCTGCTGTTCCAACATGCTTTCGAGAAACTCGGCGCCGGGCGCGTCGAACTGCGCACGGATGCGCTCAATGTGCGGGCGCGCGCGGCTATCGCCAGGCTCGGTGCCAACGAGGAAGGCGTGCTACACCGTCACATGGTGATGGCGCAAGGCCGTGTGCGCGATACCGTCCAGTTTGCCGTGATCGACGAAGATTGGCCGCGCGTCAAGAAATCGCTCAAAGCGCGCCTCAAGGGTCGCTCGGCACGATCAGCCCGGCAATAGTTGCCGCCCGGCCCAGTCGGGCGGGCGGGACTCCGGTCATCCACTCCGCTAATCCCTTGAATCGATACGAAACCCAATTGGCGCGCCATTTGCACTGATAGAGCCAAAGAGTGTGGTGTGAAGGACCTATTGTGGCTTTCAACAAATTGGAAATGATGAGCGTCCGCGACCGGGCCGGACTCGATCAGCATCAAAAACTGTTCAACCTTTCGGGCGGGCCAAAATCCCCGGCCAGCGGGCAGGAGTTTGCCCAGGTCATCGCCGAGGCCGCCGGGCTTGACGGCGAAGAAGCCCTGGCCGCACGCCAAACCGAAGCTTTTTTCGGCGATGACGGTTTCGGCTTCGACGATTTTCTCGATCTCATCAACCCCCTGCAACATATCCCGATTGTCTCCTCGATCTATCGCGAACTCACCGGCGATACGATTTCCGAAGGCGCGCGAATTTTTGGCGGCGCCATCTTCGGCGGGCCGATTGGCTTCGCCTCGGCGATTGGAAACTCCATGATCAAGCAGGCCACCGGCAAGGATGTCGGCGAACTGGCGATCTCGCTATTCGATTCCGACACCCCCGAGGACGAGATATTGACCGCCAGTATTTCACTCGCCCCGCTGCCCAGCGTAACCAACATCGAAAATCTGTCCGGGATATCTCCCGCCGCCGGGCCGGAGATGGATAAATCAGTCAACCGGGATTCGGTCGCCCGCGGCAATGAAGCGGCGCTTTCGGCATTCGCCGCCGATCTCGCCGCCCCTTCGACGCAACCCATCGTACCGGATTATCTCGATCGCATGAGCGAGGCCCAGAAGGCCCTGCTGCTGTCCTCTGTCGGACTGGCGCCCGAGACGGTGAAAAAGCCGGCGGCGCGCCAGACGGCACCGAAGCTCGAGCCGCGCCAGATGGCAACCACGAACGTGCAAGATCTTTTCGTCCGCTCCGCCACCAAGCCGGAGACAGTGCCGATCAACAGCGCCGTGATGGAATGGTCGGATTTGAAAGTGCCGCCGGGCGTCGATCCGAATTCACCGGACTGGATTGCCAAGGCCATGTCGCGCGCGCTCGACAAATATGAACAGAATTTTGACGCCACGCATAAGCGGCGCGAACAGGTGGATTCGAAAATTTAGGGACTTGTTGTGAGCGATTTCGAGTTTGAACAAAACACGCCATCAAAGAGCTTGAACCTACATGTCGACGCATCCGGCATGCTGCGTTGGAACGATACATGCTTGCCCTGCGCCATCGGCAAGAACGGCATCAGCCAGCAAAAGACCGAGGGCGACGGCACCACACCGCTTGGTATGTTTCCCTTGCGCCGCGTTCTCTATCGCCCCGATCGACTGTCGCCCCCGCGCTCGGCGCTGCCCACCGCGCCGCTCTCGCCGCGTGATGGCTGGTGCAATGATCCGAGCCACAGCCTCTATAACCAGCAGGTCCGCCAACCCGTTCAGGCGAGCTGTGAGTTGCTGTGGCGAACGGATTCCCTCTACGACCTGATCGTCGTCCTCGGCCACAATGACAGCCCGGTCGTGGCCGGAAGCGGCAGCGCTTTCTTTCTTCATGTCGCGGCCGAAGACC
>JAPYQV010000017.1 GCA_029937205.1 Alphaproteobacteria bacterium | reverse complement strand
ATTTCAAATAAAAAACAAGTCATAGTCGATGGGAATTAATGCAAACGAAAGGAATGTTATTACCAAAATCTCTTATGAAACGATTGGATACCTTCAGCCGTCCGATCATTTCAAATAACAAAAATTGAATATTGTTCTTTATTTGTTCTCATACGGTGCTGAAAGCGAGGCTACGCCCAGGATACATTTCCTACTGTATGTAGTGGGTGATTGTTCTTCACTGTCTATATCTAGAGATGGGAGCGGAAATTTCCCTAAAAATATAATAATGCCGCAGTAGCGCTAAAGTCGCCGCAATATTCGTTCGAAGTAAATGCCAGACGGCCTGTAAGCCGGGTTCTGTGCGCCGCATAGGCGTTAACATATGCGGGCGATGACCATTCATCTGGGACGCCCGTTACCGGACGCCTCAAGCGACCGACCCGGACGGTGACGCGGGAATGCGCCTGCCCGATTCCGAAAAACCGGACCTACCGTCCCTATTTGGTCTTGCTCCCGGAGGGGTTTACCATGCCGCCGCCGTTACCGTCGGCGCGGTGCGCTCTTACCGCACCCTTTCACCCTTACCCGCCGCCGCCACGCGAGCGTGGCAGCCGGACAGGCGGTTTGCTTTCTGTGGCACTTTCCCTGGGGTCGCCCCCGCCGGGCGTTACCCGGCCCCGTATTCCCGTGGAGCCCGGACTTTCCTCCAGCGCAGCCGAAATTCGACTGCGCCAGCGGTCATCCGGCCGTCTGGCAGGGGGTAGATTATGCCGCTGTCGTTACCAGTCAAGCCGCCAGTCAAGCCGAGAGAGCGGTTTTCGTCAGCAGATGTTCGAGAATAGCGCGGGTCGCGCCGTCGGCGATGCCGTCTACCCGGGCCTGGCGGAAGTGGCGCTGAAAGGCGCGCACAACGGCTTCGCTCTCCTCGCCGTATTGGCCATCGACATGAAGGCCGTAGCCGAAATCAAACAGGTTGCTCTGGAAGGCGCTGACGTTGGCGCCGCTTGCGCCTCGGCGCAGGGCCGACGCGGTGTCCGCCGGCTCGCCGGTGCCGTTCGGCCAGACGCCGATGCCGTCGCGCGCAAGGCGTGCCCAATCGAACAATTCGCCTGGGTCCTGTTTGCGGTGCGGCGCGATATCCGAATGGCCGACCACGTTCGTGGCGGGAATTTTGTAACGCCCCAAAATCTCATGCGAGAGCGCCGTCAGCGCATCCATTTGCGCGCCGGGAAAGGGCCGATAGCCGAATTCATGGCCCGGATTGACCAATTCGATGCCGATCGAGACGTCATTCACCAGATGGCGCTGACGCCAATAGCTGAGGCCGGCATGCCAGGCGCGCCGCGCTTCCGGCACCAGTCGGTAGATTTGTCCGTCTTCATCGATGCACCAGTGAGCACTGACTTTGAACGCCGGATCGCGCATGCGCTCGAGCGCCTCGCGCGCCGAGTTCATGCCGGTATAGTGCAGCACCAGCACGTCAATACCATCCGCCGGATCGGGACGCGCGTCCTGATTGGGCGTCGGCCAGTCTATATAGGGCTGTGCCATGGCGCGCAGTTTAGACCAACTTTCGCCGCCGCGCCTGCCTGCAATTGTCCAACCCTTATCGGCTTACGCGCGGGACGCGGCGATCATGTTTTCGAGCTTGTCGCGGAGTGTGTCGGCGAATTGCCCGCCCGAACCGCGGATCCGTTTTTCGAGGACCATTGCCACCGCGCCGAGATGGAGATCAATCACCTTTAAATCGTCATCCGTCGCATCCGGCAGATGGCGGATAAAGGTATACAGCGAATCGCAGACAAGGGTGATCAGGTCGTAGCCGAATGAGCTCCCTTGATCGCGAAAATTGTGGGCAATTCTGGATATTTTCTCAATTTCAGGCTGGCGGTCGCCGGGCAAGGCCCGTGCCGCTTCCAGCGCCTGGCGCGCACGACCCAGATACTGTTTGGTACACGCTTCGTATTCCGGCTGTAGCGCCGCAATCCGGGCCGCAATATCCTGATGCAGCTTCTCATCATCTGTCTCGATGCCTGGGACGTCCGATAATGTGGCTATGCTTGGCATTCCAATTCCTTACATCTGTACCGATTATCCGCGGCTCAAGGCTTCGGCCGCATCGTCAAGTGTGTCGAACAAATCTTCCAGGGCGGCGGCGGCGTCCTCGCCGAGCTCCGCATCCACGCCGCCGGCGGACCGCTCTGGAGCTTCCTGGTGATCCGAATCTTGTCCGCCACCGGTCCAATACGCGATCCGCTTCAGCAGTTTGATACGATCGATCGGCTTGGAGATATAGTCGTTCATGCCAGCCTGGAGGCACCTCTCCTGGTCGCCGGCAATGGCGTTCGCCGTCATGGCGATGATCGGGATCCGCGCCACCTCGCCACGCATTTTGTGGATCTCCCGCGTCGCCTCGAAGCCATCCATTTCGGGCATTTGCATGTCCATCAGCACAAGGTCGTAGGGTCGGCTGCGCAACGCCTGAAGCGCTTCGACGCCGTTGCCGGCGACATCGGCCCGATAGCCGGCTCTGTCCAGGATGGCGCACGCCAGCATCTGGTTCACCTTGTTGTCTTCGACCACCAGGATTCGCTGTTTGGAGCCTTTGCGCGCCGCGACGGAAATAGTATTTTTGGCGGATCCGGCCTTGTTCAGGGCGAATTCCAGACCATACAAGCGGGCAAAACAGGCGAGCAGCAAGGAGCGGCGCAGCGGCTTCGGCAATGCCGCATCGAAGCCCAACCCTTCGACACCGGTGTTGGTGACGGCCAAACCGGAAGACGATGACAGAATTAATTTGATGCCATTATATTTTGTCTCGCCGCGAATGCGGCGAAGCAGATCCTCGCCATCTATCTCCGGCATCATGTGATCGATGACTGCGACGTTGAAGGGGTCACTTTCGTGCGCTTCGCTGAGTGCCGCGAGCGCGGCATGGCCGCCCGAGACCACCGTCACGCGTGCGCCGAGCGCCAGCAGATATTTCTCACATACCATCTGGTTGACCGCGTTGTCGTCCACCACCAGCATCCTCTGGCCCTTCACCCGCGCGGCAAGTGTGGCGAACGTCCCTTTGCCTGCAATTGTCTGCCGTTTGAACCGCACCGTGAACCAAAAGCAACTGCCTTGGCCAGGCTGACTGTCCACGCCAATCTCGCCTCCCATCAGGTCCACGAGTTCCTTGCAGATGGCGAGGCCGAGGCCCGTACCACCAAATTTCCGTGTCGTCGTCGCATCGGCCTGGGTGAATTTTTTGAAAAGATTTTTACGCTCTTCCTGGGTGATTCCGATGCCGGTATCGCGAACGGAAAATCTGAGAAGAGGCGCCGTGTCATCGGATTCTTCGCTGGTTACGTCGAGCGAGATGCCGCCCTTGTCGGTAAATTTGATCGCGTTGCCGACCAAATTGAGGAAGATCTGGCGCAGCCGCCCGGCATCTCCCACCAAGTGCAGCGGCACGTCCGGTGCGATGAAAGTCGCCAGCTCTATCCCCTTGTCATGGACCCGATGCGCAACCAGTTCGACAACGCTGTCGATTGTCGGCGACAAGGAGAACGCCGTCTCTTCAAGCTCGAGTTTTCCGGCTTCGATCTTCGAGAAATCGAGGATATCGTTGATAATACCGAGCAATGCCTCGCCCGATCTGTGGATGGTCTCGGCGTGCAGTCTTTGTTCATCGCTTAGTTTGGTGTCGAGCAGAAGACCGGTCATGCCGAGAACCCCATTCATCGGCGTGCGGATTTCATGGCTCATGATTGCCAAAAACTCCGACTTTGCCCGATTGGCAGCCGAGGCCTCGGACGCGGCCGATTCCGCCATCATGGCCGCCTGTTGCGCATCTTCCTTGGCATCGCGCATGCTTTCCTCGGCCTGGGCGCGTCTGATGTTATTTGATTCAAGGCGTACGGCCATTTGATTGAAGACAGCCGCCAACGTGCTGATTTAGTTGTCGCCATCAGCGTTTGCTCGGGCGCTGAAGTCACTGTCGCCAAATCGCCCTACCGTACCCGCCAGTCCCCGCACCAACTTCACGATGTCTTGCGTCACCAAATACCCGACCAGTGTGATCATCATCACAACGGCAAGTATGAGAGCGGCGACCCTTGTGAACCCACCCAGGAATGCATCGTCGGTTTCAAGTGCGACATAAGTTGCCGCTTCATCCAACACGCTTGAAAGTTCGTCGTAGTTCTTCTCAAGATCATCGCGTTTTGCCAAAAAAACCGTTGGTCAACGCGATGTTGAAGCGTCCTACCCGGAGAACCCGCTGTACGGCATGGAATTTGTTGACATTTTGTTTGGGGATACCGAAATCATAAGCATCGTCAGTTTGGTCTCTGGATTTCCGCTCGAGGCTGCGTTCAATTTCAGCGATCTCGTGTCGCGTCGCATCGTTGGGCGTTAGGACCAATTGGTGAAGAAGCGAGATGTATTTATCGACCAACTCGTTGAGTTCTTGGGTCTGCGCGATTGTCGCCGGATCGCTGCTGAGCTTGCCATCGGCGAGCGCATGCCCAAATTCCTCTCGGTACGCTTCCATCAAAACCGAATTGTTCACAAGCCGATATCGCTCGGCGATGGCCTCGTCGGCGGTCCGATGTAGATTTTGCTCAGCAGCTTCGATTATCTCGACAAGACCGGATTTGATTTCATCGTCCCCCGCCGATATCTCGAATAGCTCCGCGTAAGCTTCTAATTCATCTTTGAGATCTTTAATTTCCTGCTCAGCAGATGCGTTCGGCCCGAGCATCAGTTCATGGTATTCGCTTAGGAGTTCGATCGACGCGTGTCGAAATCCGATCAGCGCGCGCTCTTCCGGTAACGCGTGGTGCATAAAATCGCCGTGCATATCAATGAGCGACCAACTCACCCCAATAGCGCCGAGAAGCATGACGGCGAACATCGGTACAATGAGTTTGTTGCGAACCGACCAGTCTCTGTACCGTCTCATG
This sequence comes from Alphaproteobacteria bacterium, assembly GCA_029937205.1. Lineage (GTDB taxonomy): Bacteria > Pseudomonadota > Alphaproteobacteria > UBA828 > UBA828 > PTKB01. Next base: position 11,003 of record JAPYQV010000017.1, on the reverse strand, counting down.
ATAAAGACATACTCACTAACCAATAAGCCTGTATTACTGACGCCGCCCAGCTACGCTTTCAGTTCCAATCGTCGATGAGGAAAGCGTATCGCACAGCGGTAAATTCGAGATTAACGCAGATCTTATAGTCAGCCTGCATTTTGCCTGCCCGGTTAATGTGGATTGACGTTTTGCCGGGCTATATTCGCTGATTAGCGGCTAAGACGCGGGCATCTGGACGTGCCGCCAAGACAATTAGAGAGACGCCGATCAGCGTGACCGCGCCGCCGAGTGCGCTCGGCCACGTGATCGGTTCGCCAAGCGCAAATATGCCCGACAGCACGCCGAAAAATGGCACCAGGAGCATAAAGCCGGTGATTTGCGAGACCGGGTAGCGGCGTAATAGAAAATACCAAATCCAATAGGCCAGCACAGTTGAGGCGATCACCTGATAGGCGAGCGAGCCGTGCAGACGCCAATCCGGAACCCAATAACGCTCCAACTGGTCGCTTTCGAGAATGAGCGAGCAGATCAACAGCATGATGGCGGAGAACACCGACATCCAGGCGTTCAGCGCGAGCGGCGCCACATGGGTCAGCTTCTTGGCCTGGATATTGGCCACGGCCCACATGACGCAGGACGCCAGAGCCAGTCCGATGGCGAGAATATTTCCGAAATGGCGCGGCTCGCCGACCAGAACGAATACGCCGCAGAATGCGACCACGATGCCAAGCACACCGATCCGGCTCGGCCGGTCGTTGAGCAGGAGCGCGGCGAGCAGCACCGTCATGGGCACCTGGGTTTGCCAAATAATGGCCGCCGTCGAGGCTTCGACGCCCATGTCGAGGGCAATGTAGAAAAGACCGAAATGCCCGGCGCCCATGCTGAAGGCAAACAGCATCACCGCCACCCACTGGCCGCGCGGCAAGCGCACGAACCACACCAGCAAAAAGGAAACGGCGATGAAGCGCAGCGCCAGGAAGAACAGCGGCGGCATATGGCCGGCGGCATATTTGCTGGTCACGAAACCGAAGCCCCACAACATCGCCATGGCGACGGCGAGGAATATGTGCCAGCGCTTCATCGCCAAGGATTTATTCTCGCGGGAGGGCTATTTCATGCCGCGCATTTTGGTGACGCGGTCATAGGCGTCATTGATATGCGCGACCTTCTCATTGGCCACATCGATCATCTCCTGCGGCAGGCCCTGGGCCATCAGGCGGTCGGGGTGGTTTTCGCGCATTAGATCGCGGTAGGCCTTTTTTATCTCACTGTCCTCGGCGTCCCTGTCGACGCCCAGAATCTGATAGGGGTCGGCATCGTCAGAGCCGAGATGGCTGGAAAAGATGCGGTCGAAATCACGCTCGTCGAACTGAAAGATGCGGGCGACGGCCTTGAGAAAAGCGAGCTCGCCTTCATGGATAATGCCGTCCGCCTGGGCGATGTGGAAAAGTGCTGCCAGTAATTCTTCGCGCACATGCCGGTTGTGGGGAAAGATCTCCATGACCTGCTCGGCATAGGGCTCGAAGCCGGTCGATTCGCGCCGCGCCTCGTTGAAGATTTGACCGACCTGCTCCATTTCCCTTTCGGGCACGCGGAGGATTCGTTTGAAAGCCTCAATTTCGTCGCGCGTGACCTGGCCGTCCGCCTTTGCCATCTTGGCGCAGAGCACAATCAATGCGATGGCGAAAACTTGGCGTTTGGTCTCAATGCCGGGCGCGCCGGTGCCCGCCGCGCTGCGCCCACGCGCACTCGCCCGGTCAACGAAATGTCCAGCCGCCACGCCGACCAGCGCGCCGATCGGTCCGCCCAGCGCAAAGCCCGCCGCACCACCGACAATTTTCCCCCAAATGCTCATCAACGTCTCCTATGGGTAGAGGAGAGCAAGATAATCCGCCGTTCGCCTTCGCGCCAGTGCGCTGGCGGTTCTCGCAGCATTGTTACATTCCGCAAAGGTGATAATTGCGAGTCCAGGTATTCTCTGCTGCAATAAGAATGACGCGCTGGAGCTACTCGATATTCAGCTGGACGAAACAGGAACACAAGGAATTGAGCGACCGCAAAAGACGGGCGCCGAAAGAGGGAGAGGAAATGAGCGATTCAGCTGGCAAACCGCGCAGTGTGGCTCTCGTGGGCCCCTATACGAGCGGTAAGACGACACTTCTTGAGAGCATGCTATCCGTCTCGGGCGCCATTAGCCGCAGAGGCAGCGTACGCGAAGGCAACAGCGTTGGAGATGCATCGCCGGAGGCGCGGACGCGCCAGTCCGGTGTCGAAGTCAATACAGCGACGTTTGAACATGACGGCACGCCGATGACGGTGCTGGATTGCCCGGGCTCGGTGGAATTCTCCCAGGACACATATAACGCACTAATGGGCGTTGATTTTGCCATCATCGTCTGCGAGCCCGACATCGAACGCATTTGGACTATGGGCCGGCTGTTCAAGTTCCTCGAGCAGAATAAAATTCCCCACGCGGTCTTCGCCAACAAGATCGACGAAACGACCGTACGGGTGGCCGAGCTGATCAATGCGTTGAGCGGCATTTCCGAGACCCCGCTGGTGCCCTGTCAGGTTGCCATCCGGGACGGGGAATCGATCAATGGCTATGTCGACCTGATCACCGGAAATGCCCACCAATATGCCAATCACCAGGCCTCCAGCCAGGTCGGCGCGCCGGAAAGCGTCACATCGCGGCAGGAAGAAGCGCGCACCCAATTGCTCGAAAGCCTGGCGGATTTCGATGATTCGCTGCTCGAGAATTTGCTTGAAGATAAGATTCCGAGCGAGGCGGAAGTCTCCAATTTTCTTCGCACCACACTTGCGGATGCAAACGTGGTGCCGGTCTTCATGGGCGCGGCGGAGAAAGATTGGGGCGTCAGGCGGCTTTTGCAGGCGGTCATTGCCGTCGGGCCGGACAGTGTCTCCGCGGCTCGCCTCAAGGGCATCAACGCCGATGACGCGGCACCGCTCGGCCAGATCATCAAGACCTATATCTCGCCCCAAGGCGGGAAAATTTCATTGGCGCGGATTTGGCGCGGCGAAATCAGCGATGGGACGGTGCTTGCCAGCGGTGAGCGTATTGCCGGCATGTTCGCTCTGATGGGGCAGCAGCAGAACAAACTCAGCAAAGCGGGCGCCGGTGAAATTGTCGGCCTGGGACGGCTCAGCGATACAGCCACCGGCGCGACGATCACGCCGCAAGACACGCCGGCCTCCGAAACCTTGCCAAGCGCGCCGGAATTGCCGCCGGTTTATTCTTTTGCCGTACACGCCACCAAGCGCGAGGATGAGGTAAAACTTTCCGCCGCCATCGCCAAGCTGCGCCAGGAAGATCCGTCCGTGGTTTTCTCCCTGGTCAAGGACACCAATGATTCCGTTCTTTGGGGGCAGGGTGAAATGCACTTGCGCGTGGCGCTGGACCGCCTGAAAGACAAATACGGCGTGGCGCTGGAAACCGAACTGCCGAAGGTGGCTTACAAGGAAGCGATCCGCAAACCCGTTTCGCAGCATTCGCGTTTCAAGAAACAGTCGGGCGGGCACGGCCAGTTTGGCGACGTTCATATCGATATCAAGCCGCTGCCGCGCGGCGAGGGCTTTCAGTTTGAAAATACCGTCGTCGGCGGCTCCGTGCCCAAGCAATATATTCCGGCCGTGCAAACCGGGGTGAAGGAATATCTCAGCAAAGGACCGCTTGGCTTTGAAGTGGTCGATATCTCCGTGACGCTCACAGATGGCAAGCACCATGCGGTGGATAGTTCCGAGCAGGCGTTTAAGACAGCCGGGCGTCTCGCCATGACGGAAGGCATGCCGAAATGCAATCCGGTGTTGTTGGAGCCCATCTACCAGGTGAAAATTTCCGCGCCGGGCAATTATACGCCCAATGTTCAGCGCCTGATTACCGGGCGGAGAGGCCAGCTGCTCGGATTTTCCGCCAAGGAAGATTGGTCGGGTTGGGACGAAACCGTTTGTCAGATGCCGCAAGCCGAGATGCACGATTTGATCATCGAATTGCGCTCATTGAGCCTTGGTGTCGGCAGTTTCGAATTTGATTTCGATCATTTGCAGGAACTCACCGGGCGGCTCGCCGATGACGTGCTGGCGGCGGTGGCGGGGGCCGAGGAATAAGTGCAGCAGCTCCGGCTCATTTGCGTGACAAGCCCGTCCCCGTTGGCGGGCCGCTCGGCTAGTTTGTCCGCCGCGATTCCGGACTAAGTATTTCGTCGATGTGGCGGCCTTGAAAATACTGCACCCCTACCCGGTGCCCGAACTGCAAGGCCTCCGGCGTGCCGCAATGGCAGAGAATGACCTTATCCGCGCCGAGTTGGCGTACGGCGCGATCAAATAATTGAAGATCGCCGAGTGCGAGATCGTTCTCAAGAGCTTCATTCCACCCCACCTTGACATTATTAAAGCCGACATCATGGCGTGCGAATTCGGGAAAGCTGTATAGGTCGGTGCCGTCGAGAGCCAGCTCAAATCCGATATTGCTGAGATAGGCGTGAAAAAATCGAAACGCACCGGGATCTGCAATGAGGTCGACGCAATGTATCTCGATGGTGATCTTTTCCCGTTGCGACGGCGAAAGCAGGCGAACCAATTGGGTAAACTCCGGCGACATGACGCTTTTGATGTTCATGTTGAGAGAAATTGGCGTGCGCAAATTTGCTTGAATATTCTCGAGAATGGCAGCCAGAACGCGCTGATCGAGCCCGGCCGTTAAATGGCGAAACAGCCAGCGATTCTCCAGCAGATCCACACCGGGGAGGATCGTGTCCCTGAGATCGTTGACGCGCACATATATCTCGCTCGCCAAATGTTTGGGGTGTGTGTCCAGACCGGGCAGTATTTTGCAAATCGGTTGGCGGCGCAGGAAACTGCTCACGTCGATCGTAGCCAAACCGCGTTCGAGCCTGGAGAGCAATTCCGGATTGATGGGTTCGGCATTTTTTATACTGGCCGGCGGCGGCGCGGCGCGGGCATTGACGGCGTCGCGGCTATTCGTCAACGGCCGGCAGACATCTTCAAATTGGTCTCCTTGGATGGTCAGGTCGTACCACCGGCAGAGCGATTCGAGAATGTTGCCGGGAAGCAGCGTGATCAGTCCGCTAAATAGGTCTCGCAAACGCTTGGTCATGACTTCTACGGCCGCGGCTTCAGCATCCGGAAGCAACAGAATCATGTCCGAATTGTCGAACACATAGAGTTCTCCGCCGAGCTCCGCGCACAGGACCGAGACCGCGTATTTGGCTGTATCGACGTGATAATTCTGGCGATTCTTCGCGTCCAACATTGATAGGCGGAGATAAACCGCGAATTTGTCGCCCGAATTGGCCGTTCGCTTCTGCAGGGCTTGTGCCAATAGTAAGCCCGAATCGGGGCCCTCATATTGCTGGAGACCGTTTGCAGAACACTGCATATTTGCTCGTTTCTTTAGTTTATTGGCGCGGCGGTGCGTCATCCCGTCAGGGCGCAGCCGGGTGGGATGAATTTACACATGTAGGGTTAAGAGCTAATTGACGGTCGCTCGACTTTGTCGCCGATTCTGATAGCCGTTGCGCGCGATCGAAGGCGAATCGCGGATTCGCCCTGAATTGGCAAGAAATAAGGCATAGGCCTTCGAGAAATTTAAAGGATCACGAAAATATTATTTGTTTTCAATGTTTTATTCACGCCGCCCCTTAAATGTAGCGAGTCGGACCGAGGTTAACCTTAATTATTGATGCCGCGTTAACTGAACCTGTAGCATAATTGTTACATCGTGGCATGTTCCGTCGTGTGTGATCCGTATTGACTCCTTGCGGCGCTGGTTTCTTGATTGGAGATATGTTAATCATCTGACGGGTTTACGTACTGAATGGGAGTTTGCACCGGCTCGGGAATGAGTGGTGTGGTTTGGGTGTTTTTGTTGATTTTTCACCCTCGCCACTGTTGCTAAAATCACGGTTTTGGTGCAAATCAAATAGCTGGACGAATTGCGCGGCACCGTGTTGTCGCCGCAAGCCAGATGAAGAAGGCCGATAATTGCTGTGCATCGACAAATAGCAGCGGCGGATAATTGAGGACGTGCGTGTGACGATTGGAGCGGCATCACCGATATTGAAACGCTTTGGGCAAGTGCTGGCGATGCTTTTGGTCATTGGCGTGACTGCCAATTGCGCATCCACATCGTCACCGGACGAATATGCCGATGATGATTACTCGGTGAATGATCCATTTGAGGATATCAACCGGGTAACTTTCGAAATTAACCAAACTCTGGATGGTTTATTGCTTCGGCCAATCGCCGAGATTTATGTCGGTGTGGTGCCGGAATGGGGGCGGGATCGCATCAATGACGCGCTTAACAATTTGGGCGAACCGGTAAATTTCGCCAACGGACTGTTACAGGGAAATATGGAGCGCGCCGCCACGTCGATGCTGCGTTTCGCCTTTAATTCAACATTCGGGCTGGCCGGATTTTTCGACATTGCCGATGGTATCGGCCTGTCCAGGGCCGATGAGGACTTTGGCCAAACTCTGGCCGTGTGGGGCGTGGCGGAAGGGTCATATCTGATGTTGCCCCTGTTCGGCCCATCCAATCCACGCGACGCCATCGGCATGGGCGTGGATTGGCTCATCGATCCCTTCACGCGCGCCTTGCGCAGTCATGAAAAATATCAGCGCCTTATTGCCCGAGGTATCGATCAGCGCTCAAGATATATTAACGAATTGGAGACGCTCGAGGAAACTTCGATCGATTTCTATGCCGCCATGCGGGAACTCTATCGCCAGCATCGGTCAAACGAAATTCGCAACGGCGAATTGCCGCTGCCTCTGCCAATACCCAGCATTACGTTGGAAGATTTTGCCAACGAAAAATATGATCAGGCAGAAGTCTCTGACGGGATGAGCGCGGAATGAAGTTGATTTATTTTTTAACGCTTGGCGCAGCGGCCGGTCGCCGGCAGGGGCTCGCCGCTATCACCGTATTGGTGCTTTTGTTTTCTTCGGCCGGTGTTTCGGCAAGCGCCGCCGATAGCGAAGCGGGAGAATTTATCCGAAATTTGGGCGCGCGTGCTGTTGACGTATTGCGTGACAAGGAGGGCACAACATTCGCCGAGCGCGAGTTTGCCTTCCGCAATATCCTGGTCGATGGATTCCATATGCGGACGATCAGCCGATTCGTCTTGGGGCGCTATTGGAAAAGCGCCACGAAGGCGCAGCGCAGAGCCTACAATGATGTGTTTGTAGACTTCATCGTCCGCGTCTATGCCAGCCGCTTCGATTCATACAACGGCGAGACTTTCGAAATCATCAAAGTGCTGGATTCGGATGTCGGAGGCGATGTCATCGTTCGGACTCGTATCCTCCGGCCGTCCGGCGCCTCGCCGATCGGCGTGGATTATCGCGTGCGCGTGATCGACGGCAGCTACCGGGTTGTCGATATAGGTGTTGAAGGCATCAGCATGCTGCATACTCACCGCATTGAGTTCGCGTCGGTGATAAAACGAAAAGGCATGGATGGCTTCCTCGACGAACTGCGCGCCCAGGTCAAGGCACGCGAATAAGGCGCCGAAAGCGCGCGACAGCCTTACAGTATTTTGTAAACCTCATAGACCGGACCTGACGCCAGCCGGTGGCCGGTGCCGACCGCGACGATGCGGTTGAGCCAATCGTATTTTTCCGCCCCGGTCTCGAAAAATGGCGCAACGCGGAAATAATACTCCGACGGATCCACGTCTTCGCCCTTGTTGAGCCGCGCCATGACTTCCGCCGGGCCGTGGCGGAAGCCGCGATAAGTCATAAAAATCAGCGCGCCGTCGTCGGTCTCAAGCGTCACGCGGACATCCAGCTGCAGCGATCCGTCGCTCCGCAACAGCAGCCAATCGCCGCCGCCGGGCAAGATTTTGCCGTTCATCTCGGGCCCGGTGAACGTGCCGCCGGTAACTTTGGCGATGCGGCGCTCTCCGATCGGTGTGGCGCCAACCATCTGCAACGGCATTTCGACGTCGACGGGCATGGTAAAGAGATGTTGGGTCTTGATCATGGGGCCTCCGCTCGGCCGTTAAATTGGGCGCTCCCGGCGCAGCTTCCATCAAGCACGGGAGGGTGCCAGCCTGCAATAGAAACCATGTTACCGCCATTTTGCCACCAAATTACAATTGCTGGGACTTGTACTGCGCGCGCCAATCCCATATGACACAACCAATAAAAAGGAGTGGTTTGCGCCATCAGGGAGGGTGACGTGAAATGGTCCAATGATCGTGCCAGTGGCCGGCGCGCGGGTTTGTACGTGCCGGCGGTAATTGTATGACCGGAGCGGAGCAGAAAGCGCCGCTTGAAGAATCGAGGCCATCCGCCAGCGATACCTTTCCTCGACTCCTGTTGCAAAATGCCGCGTCGTTGCCCGGGCGCGATGCCATGCGTGAGAAATCCTACGGCATATGGCGGCGCTGGAATTGGGCCGAAATGTGCGAGCAGGTGCATGTTCTCGCGTACGGCCTGTCGCGATTGGGAATCGCGCGCGGCGATCGGGTGGCGCTGATCGGCGACAACCGGCCCCGGCTCTATTGGTCGATCGCGGCCCTTCAGGCGCTCGGCGCCGTGCCCGTGCCGCTCTTTCCGGATGCTTATTCGCCCGAATTGGCGGCGCGTTTGACCCAGGTGAAGGCGCGCTTCGCGATTGTCGAAGGCCAGGAGGAAGTCGACAATCTGGTCGAGGCCATGGCGGATAATCCTGGGCTGGTCGGCACCCTTGCCGGCATCCTCTATGACCGCCCGCGCGGCATGCGGCGCTATACCCAGCCCCTACTCCATGCGCTGGATGACGTCATGGACCAGGGCGCCGCGGCGGCGCTCGAGCAGCCGTCCTGGCTAACCGCTGAAATAGCGGCGGGGCGAGCTGAGGATGCCGCAATCATCCTCTTTACATCCGGTGCGACGGGGGAGCCCAAGCCCGTCCTATTGTCGCATGATCTTCTGATCCAGGCCGGCGGCGCGCTGGCGGCGCAAGATCGTTTGTCTGCGCGCGAGGAAGTCCTGGCCTATATGCCGATGGCTTGGTACGCCGATCACATCCCAAGCTACGTGCAGTCGCACATTACGGGCTATTGCGTGTCGTGCCCGGAATCCGGCGAGACCGTACTGGCCGACCTGCGTGAGGTCGGACCGACCTATTTCATCGCGCCGTCGCGTTTGTTTGAAAAAATACAGCGCGACGCCATGGCGCGGATGGCCGATGCCGGCTGGTTTAAACGCTGGCTCTTCGTTCGTTTTTCCCGCCAGGCGCCGCCCGTCGGAGCGCCGCTCGCCGGCGCAATTCCGGATGCCGGGACAGGCGGCATATTGGGCGAGTTATTGATCAGAGGTCCGCTCCGCAATGCGCTCGGCCTTGGCCGCATGCGCACCGTCTACACGCTCGGTGAGGCGCTCACGCAATCGGCGGAGCGCTTTTACCGCATGATCGGCATCGATATCAGGCGCTGCTATGGTGTCGTCGAGGCCGGCGGCTTTGTCGCGGCGCAGATCGATGCTGCCCCAAGCGCCGAAGATTTGGGGCCGCTTCTGTCCGGCATGGAGATTAAGGTTGCTGAGGATGGCGAGTTGCTAATTCGCGGCCCCGCGCCTTTCCCGGCCTACGACGGCAGCGATAATTCTGATGTCGAAGAATGGTTCGCGAGCGGCGACACCGGACAGCTCGATGGGGCAGGGAATTTACAATTTATTGGTCGCACGGGCGAAGTCGGGCAGTTGGCAAACGGCGACCCGTTCAGTCCGGGCGCGCCTGAAGCGCGGCTGAAGGCGGTTCCCGAGATCGGCGAGGCGATGGTTATCGGGCGCGGCCGCGCCTACTGCGTCGCCCTGCTATGCCTGGAAGCTTCGGCCGGGCGGGCATTGGCAGAGGCTGGCACGCCCAAGAGCGGGGGCGGTGGTGAATTTGCCTGGTTCGGCCAAGCCTACGATTTGCTGCACGATCGCCTCAGCGTGTTAAATGAGGCACTTGCCGGCGATACGACATCCGCAGCGCTGCAGATCAGGCGGTTTCTCGTTCTGCCGCGGGAATTTAGTGTTGCGGCAGGTGAAATCACGCGCAGCCGCCAACTCCGCCGCCACGTTATTGAAGAGAAATTCGCGGCGCTCATCGAGGCGCTCTACGCCGACACGGCCGGCTCTGTCGCTTGGGGCGGTGAAGACGGGCCTGAATTGCTCGAAATTCGCGCTGTTGCGGAGGCCGGATGACAAGCGTCGATGATCAGCGCGCCGCGCCGACGGCGCCCTCGAGCGAGGGTCGGACGCTGCTCCGGGTAGATGACATCACGCTCGGATTCGGCGGCGTGCACGCGCTTTCCGGCGTCAGCTTTGAAATCCGCGAGGGCGAAGTGTGCGCCATTATAGGTCCCAACGGCGCCGGCAAGACCTCCATGCTGAACGTGCTGAACGGATTTTACCACCCGCAAGGCGGCTCGATATCCTACAAGGGCGAAACCCGACGGCGCATGCGGCCCTACCATGCGGCGCGCCAAGGCATCGCCCGGACGTTCCAAAATGTTGCGTTGTTCAAGGGCATGAGCACGCTCGACAACATCATGAGTGGGCGCAACTTGATGATGAAGAGCAACCTTCTCGCCTGTCTCGCTTTTGTGGGGCCGGCCCAAGCCGAGGAAATCCGTCACCGCGAGGCGGTCGAGCAGATCATCGAATTCCTCGAAATAGAGGCGATCCGCAATACGCCGGTGGGGCGCTTGCCCTACGGCCTGCAAAAGCGCGTCGAGCTTGGCCGTGCCTTGGCTGCTGAGCCTGAATTGCTGCTCCTGGATGAGCCCATGGCCGGCATGAATCTGGCCGAAAAGGGAGATATGTGCCGCTTCATCCTCGAAGCGAATGATGAGTTCGCCATCACCATGGCGCTGATCGAGCATGACATGAGCGTGGTGATGGATATTTCAGATCATGTGGTAGTGCTCGATCACGGTATCAAAATCGCCGACGGCACGCCGGACGAGGTGCGTGAAAATCCGGACGTGATCGAAGCCTATCTCGGC